>CAIXHI010000436.1 GCA_903919215.1 uncultured Acidimicrobiaceae bacterium | reverse complement strand
GCTCGGCGTCGGTGCGTGCCACATCCAGCCAGTTCATGAGTAGCGCTCCGCGTGGGCCGCGAGCACGTCGACGACGGTGTGTGTCACACGGCGCACTGTGGGCAGGTGCAGGAACTCGTCGGGGCCGTGGGCGTTCGAGCCCGGCCCCAGCACGCCGATCAGCAGGAACTGCGTTGCGGGCATCGTCTCGCCGAGCATTCCCATGAACGGGATCGTGCCGCCGACACCGCACGAGGCAGAGGGGAGGCCCCAGTGGCGGCTGCTGGCGCCGTCGACCGCATCGAACAACCATGGCTCGAACGCCGGCGATGCCCATCCTGGGCCGCGTGCCCCCACGTTCGTCCGCACCGATGCGCCGTGCGGCGGGTCGGCCTCGAGTACCGACTGCATCTCCTCGCCGACAGCGTGAACATCAGCAGTGGGCGGGATGCGGAGCGACAACTTCACCGAGAGTCGCGACCGGAACACGTTGCCGGCGTCGGCCACTGCTGGCAGGCCATCGACGCCGATCACCTCGAGTGCCGGCCGCCAGGTCTCGTTGACCAACTCGTCGGTGGGTGTGGCACCCATTGGCCGCACACCGGGGACCGGCCGGAACGATGTGGACAATGCTGGGAAGGCGGCGGCCGCCACGGCGGCTTCGTCCAGTCTGTTCGCCGGGATCTCGACGTTCGCCGTCTGCAGCAGCACGCGGCCCGACCGCGAGTCCTCGATGCGATCGAGCAGTTCGCGCAGGATGCGAAACGAGCTGGGCAGAACGCCGCTGGCGCGGCCGCTGTGCGGGTCGTCGGCGCACACGTCGAGGTGCAGGACGCCGCCGCACACACCGCGGGTACTGGTGGTGGTCCAGAGCCGGTCGTAGCTCTCGCAGAACGAGTCGAGCCCGATCACCAGATCGGCGACACCGATACGCGGGAACAGTCGCTCCAAGTGTTGGGCGAGGTGAACGCTGGAGCTCTCCTCACTCGCTTCGATGAGGATGCACACTCGTCCGTGTCGGTGACCCTCCGACTGCGCGGCGGCAACCGCGATGACGGCCGCGAACACCGAGTAGCCGTCGTCGGCACCGCCCCGGCCGTAGAGGCGATCGCCGCGCAGCACCGGCTTCCATGGTCCGAGACCCTCCGACCAGGGTTCCATCTCGGGCTGCTTGTCGAGGTGCCCGTAGATCAACACGGTTCGTTGCGACAGCGCTGCGTCGGTGGCCGACACCTCGATGAACAGCACGGGTGTGAGCCCGTCGGCCTCGACCAGTTCAACGGTCATCCCGGCGATGGCCTGAGCTGTCGCCCAGTCGCGCAGCAGGACGGCTGCTCGTCGGAGATGCCCGGTCTGCTGCCAGTCGGGATCGAACATCGGCGACCGGGCGGGGATCGAGATGTACTCCTGCATCACCGGGAGCGCCAGGTTCCATTCGTGCTGGATGAACGTGGTCATGGTGTCTCCTCCTGGGAGGTGGGTTCGAACGCCATCAGTTCGTTGCCGCCCACCATCACGGCCACCCTGGCGACTGCTCCGCCGTCGAGGTGGAACTCCAATGTGGCTCCCGACTCCTCGTCGAGGAACGTCGTGTCGCCCAACGGGAACATGCGGCGCCGACCGTACGGGGCGGGGCTGAACAGTTCACCGTCGAGGAACTCCAGTTTCATGCGGAGGTCGAACGGGCCGCTGTAGCGACCTGTGTACGACTGCAGCACCGCCGGGTCGACATCGACCACGTCGAGCTGGATGGTGTCGACCTCACCCCAGTCGTACACGTCGGC
>CAIXHI010000435.1 GCA_903919215.1 uncultured Acidimicrobiaceae bacterium | reverse complement strand
ATGCCGGTTTGTCGGCTTCGGGTGAATCGCTGGGCCACCCGGCGGCCTGGCAGTAGATGATTCGTGGTGCGCGGGAGCGCACCGACTCGTAGTCGAGGCCCAAGCGCGTGAGCGAACCGGGTCGCAGGTTGGTGATCAGGATGTCGCTCTGCTCGGCCAGGCGCAGGCACGCCTCCAACCCATCGGGGTGGCGCAAGTCGAGCGAGATGTTGCGCTTGTTGCGCAGCAGGTTCAGCGAGACGCCCGAGAACTGCGGATGTGGGCCGAGGCCCATCGTGCGGTTGGTGTCGCCCTTCACGTCCTCGACGGTGATCACATCAGCGCCGAGGTCACCGAGGATCTGGGTCGCGAAAGGACCCATCACCACGGATGTGAGATCGAGCACCCTCACATCAGCGAGGGGGCCTGGCATGGGTCAGTGGCTCTCGCCGCTGCGGTAGGGCATGCCAGCGAAGGCAGGCGGGCGCAGGCGCTGGCTGGCCGTCGTGAGCACGATCAGCGTCATCAGGTACGGGGCTGCCTTGGTGAGCGGCTCGGGTACCTCATTCACTGCTAGGTAGATCCACAGGAACAACCCACCCGCGACGACAGCGTTGATCATCGGCACCATCTTGCGGCGCAGCAGCGACACCAGTAGCCCGAGGCCGCAGGCGAACGTGAGGAACAAGAACAACTTGGGCAGGCTGTCCGCGCCCACGAGTTGCAGCGCTTCGGCGAAGCCGAACAGGGCCGCGCTGGCGAGCACACCCACTGGTCGCCAGTTGCCGGCGATGTTCGTGGCGAGACCGATGAAGCCACGGTTGGCGGTTTGTCCCTGGCGGTAGTACGACGAGGAGACGATGGCCAGGAAGCCGCCACCGAGGCCTGCGAACCCGCCGCTGATCGCCATCGCTGCGTAACGCAGCGGGGTGACCTTGACACCGAGGCTCTCTGCAGCTGCGGGTGCCTCGCCCGATGAGCGCAGCCGCAGGCCGAAGCGCGTGCGCCACAGCACCCACGCCGAGATGGGGACCAGGGTGAGCACCAGCAGCGACGCCAACGACACGTTGAACGCGATGCCGCGCAGGATGCCCGCCAAGTCGCCGATCGCGAACCACTTGTGTCGTTCGAGCCAGCCGAGCGAGTCGGGTGTCTTCCAGCCGAACAGGTCGCCGCCGGCGAGGAACGGCAGGTTCACACGCGGGATCGGCCACTTCTGCTGTGGTGACTGGCTGATACCGGCACCCTGGATCTTGGCGGTGTACACGAGCTCGCTCATGTAGCGCATGGCACCGAACGCGAACAGGTTCATCGCCACACCGGAGATCACGTGGTTGACGTTGAACTGCACGACCGCGAAGGCGTGAATCAGACCACCGGCCGAGCCGGCGATGATCGCGAGCAGGAGTCCGACCCACGGGCCGTACTTCCACGCCCCCCAGCCACCGAACCAGGTGCCGAAGATCATCATCCCTTCGATACCGATGTTGACGATGCCGGCACGTTCCGCCCACAGACCGGCGAGACCGGCGAGCAGGATTGGGCAGGTCACGCGGAGCGTGGTTCCCATCGTCTGGGACGAAGTCAGGTCGCCACCGTCGGACAGCACACGAGCCAGGGACAGCAGCAGGAACAGGGTGCCGGCGAACAGCATCGTGCGCGCCGGTGTGGCCTTGCCCTTGAGGAGTGCGATCAGCTTCATGCCGCCACCACCGGCAGGGTGAGCTGGGCTGCTGTGCGATCGGCAGTCCGTTTGGCGACCCGCCGACCGACGACCTCGTTGACGATGACGACCGTGAGCAGGATGACCGCCTTGATCACGAGCACGATCGACTGTGGGATCTTGGCGATCTGCAGTGGCCCGGCGACGGAATCGAGGAAGCCCCACAGCAGACCGGCGACGATGATGCCCGCCGGGTGGTTGCGGCCCAGCAACGCGACAGCGATGCCGTTGAAGCCGTAGCCCTCCGGGCGGGTGGGGCCGTAGGCGTGCGATGTGCTGAGCAGGTAGGTCATACCTGCGAGACCAGCGATGGCGCCGGACATCACCATCGACGTGACGATCATGTTGTTCGAACTGATGCCGGCCGTGCGAGCGGCGATGGCGTTGGCCCCCGAGGCACGCAGGCGGAACCCGAACTTGCTCTTGTAGACGATCAGCCAGAACACGATCACGACCACGAGCGCCATGAAGACGAACGAGCTGAGCCGGTTCTTGACCAGATCTGGCAACCATGCTGTGGTCGGGAGCAACTTGGTCTTGACGTCGAGTTGGCCCGGGATCTCGTGGCGGAACTTCTCTTGGAACAGCCAGTCGATGATGCTGAGCGTGATGGTGTTCAACATGATCGTGGCGATTACTTCGTTGACACCCTTCTTCACCTTCAGGATCGCCGGAATGGCGGCCCAGATGGCACCGGCCGCCATGGCCACCAAGAAGATGAGGCCGATGTGCAGGACGCTGGGCAGGTGCACGTAGGCACCGACAACGGCGGCCCAGAACACCCCCATCAGGTATTGACCCTCGACCCCGATGTTGAACAGGTTCATCTTGAACCCGATCGCGACGGCCACGGCCGCCACGATCAGCGGCGTGGCGCGCTGCACGGTCTCGAGCAACTTGTCGTTGGTGAGGCCAGCCTCGAGCATCTTCGAGTAGGCGTCGAACGGGCTCTTGCCCGTGGCCCACAGCAGGATGCCGGCGAGTACCAGGGCGATGGCCACTGCCGCCAGCGAACTGGCCAACGTGATGAGCACCGACTGTTGGCCACTGCCTTTGAACAACCGTTGCAGCTTGCTGACGGCAGTGTCCACCGATTCGTTGATCGACTCGCTCACGATGCGACCTCCTGGACGCCACCGGTCATATAGGTGCCGAGCAGCTCCGGTGTCGCTTCGGCTGGGGTGAGATGGGCATTGATGCAACCGTCGAACATCACGAGAATGCGATCGGACAAGCCGATGACCTCCTCGAGGTCGGCGGAAATGAGGAGTACGGCGAGGCCCGCGTCGCGGGCGGCGCGGAGCTTCTCCCAGATGGCCGCCTGGGCGCCGACATCGACGCCACGAGTCGGGTGCGCAGCAATCAGCACCCGCGGGTGGCTGGAGAGCTCGCGGCCGACCAGCAGCTTCTGCTGATTGCCGCCGGACAGGGCATAGGCGGGGACCAGCTCGCTGGGCGTGCGTACGTCGAACTGGTCGATCACCTGGCGACTGTCGGCCTTGGCCGCAGTCGCGTTGATGAACGGGCCCTTCAGGAACTGTGGATCGCCGTCGCGGCCCAGCAGCGTGTTCTCCCACAGAGGAGCCTCGAGGAGCAGTCCTTCACGATGGCGATCGAACGGGATGTACGACAACCCGTTCATCAGGCGGTGGTGCGGGCTGGTGTGGGTGATGTTCTCACCCTCCATGGCGAGAGTGCCGGACAACGGCTTGATCAGACCGATGATGGTCTCGCACAGTTCGAACTGGCCGTTGCCCTCGACGCCGGCGATGCCGAGCACTTCGCCCTCGCGGATCTCGAACGACACATCGTCGAGCGCGTGCTTGTCGCCAGGGCCGGCCACCGTGATGTGGTCGAGTTGCAGACGCACGAGGGTGCCGACCTCGCTGGCTCGCCCGTGCGGTGACGGCAGTTCGCTGCCCACCATGAGCTCAGCGAGCTTCAAGCGGGTGACTTCCTTCGGCTGCACTTCGGCGACGGTGGTGCCAGCGCGGATGACGGTGATGTCGTCGGAAACGGTGAGCACCTCATCGAGTTTGTGCGAGATGAAGATGATCGTCGCGCCGTCATCCACCAGTCGGTGCAGGTTGGAGAACAGCTCATCGACTTCCTGCGGCACGAGCACGGCCGTGGGCTCGTCGAGGATCAGGATGCGTGCGCCACGAAACAGCACCTTGAGAATCTCCACGCGTTGACGCTGGCCGACACCAAGGTCGGAGACCGGTGCATCGAGATCGACGTGCGTGCCCGACTGGGTCATGATCTGCAGCAGCTTCGTGCGCGCCTCGCCGTACTGAATGCGCCCACCCTTGGTGGGTTCGTACCCAAGGATGATGTTCTCGAGCACGGTGAGGTTGTCGGCAAGCATGAAGTGCTGGTGCACCATGCCGATACCGGCGGCGATGGCATCGCTGGGTGAGCGGAACACCTTCTGCTCGCCGAACACCGTGATCGTGCCGGCCTCTGGCTGGTGCATGCCGTAGAGCGTCTTCATCAGTGTCGACTTGCCGGCGCCGTTCTCGCCGACGATCGCGTGGATCGTTCCCGTGCGGACGGTGAGGTTCACGTCGTGGTTGGCGATCACACCCGGGAACCGCTTCTCGATCCCCGTCAGTTGGACGGCCACGCTGTCAGTCGCCATATTCCCTCTTTCGATACTCGCCCCGTTATAGCAGAGAGCCCGGGGGCGAACCCCGGGCTCTCGACTATGTACTACTCAGACTGCGGTCAGTGCAGTCAGCATTTTCACATCAGGGCTTGGTCGGAACGACGATCTTGCCCGAGACGATGTCGGCCTTGATGGCCTCCAACTTGTCCTTGACATCGTCGAGGTAGCCACCCGAGGTCGCGTAGCCGACGCCGTCGTTGCTGAGGTCGAACATCTGGAAGCCACCCTTGAGGGTGCCTTCCTTGAACGCCTTGATGGTGAGGAACACAGCGTTGTCGACGCGCTTGATCGCCGACGTGAGGATGTGCTTCTGCTGGTCCGGGCTGGCGGCGGTCAGGTACTGATCGCTGTCCACGCCGATGGCCCACTTACCGGCCTCAACGGCCGCGTCGATGGTGCCCGCACCCGAACCGCCGGCGGCGGTGTAGATGACGTCGGCGCCGTCGGCGTACCAACCCAGGGCGATTTCCTTGGCCTTGTCGGGCGAGCCCCACGCAGCGTTGTCACCGGCAGCGCCGAGGTACTTGACGTCGACCTTGATGTCCGGGTTGATGTACTTCGCGCCAGCGGTGTAGCCAGCCTCGAATGCCTTGATCAGGTCGATCTCCTGGCCACCGATGAAGCCGATGTGGCCGGTGGTGCTCTTCAGCGCAGCAGCGGCACCGACGAGGTACGAAGCCTGCTCAGCGGCGAAGCTGAGGAAGGTGACGTTCTCGGGGGCGTCGGGGTAGAAGCCGTCGACGTTGGCGTACTTGGTGTTCGGGTTGGCCTTGGCGACGACGGCGAGGCCGTCACCGAATGCGAAGCCGACCGAGAGGACGAGGCCGTCGCCATTGCTGGTGAGGGTTTCGAGGTTCGGCTGACGGTCTTCGGCGGTGGTCGCCTCGAGCTCGTCAACGGTGGCGCCCAGTTCCTTGGTGGCCTGGTCGGCACCGCGGGCAGCGGAGTCGTTGAACGTACCGTCGCCGCGGCCGCCGGTATCGAATGCGAGGCCGACCTTGAGGTCGGCGTTCGGCGCAACGGTCGAAGCCGTGGTGTCGCCACTTGCGGCCGTGGTGGTGGTCGCGGTCTTGTCATCGCCGCACGCAGCGGCAACGAGGCCGAACGTGGCGACGAGTGCGATCGCAGCAAAACGCTTGCTCTTGCGCATGTTGTCTCCCCCTAGGAGTCATTGGATGAATCTGGATGAAATATCCGCCCAGCAGCGTAGCCGAAATGGAACAACCATCTGAGCCGCTCGCAGTCTCGTAACCTGGCCGTGATGTCGCAGCCAGGCGAACGTTCTGCTGCCGCTTCCGAACGGCGGCCTCGTGCACGCCGCCGTTACGCGGCCCGCCGACTGGTGGTGCTATGTGCCACGTTCGCGACTCTGGCAGTTGTATTCGGCCTGGTGAACGCCCTATTCGGGCACGAGGCCAGCGGTGGGGCGTCCGTCTCGGCTTCTTCCGACGACTCGGCCATGTCGACCGCCAGCGTCCCTGCGGAGTCCGCTCCGCCGTTGCCGACGTCAGCGGCCGGAACCACGTCGACCGTGAAACAAGTCACGGTGCCTACCAAGGAGCACCCTGCTGAGTTGCTGGTGCTGGGCGACTCCGACGCAGGAAACTACGGCCCAGCTTTGCGCGATCTGCTCGACACAACAGGTCTGGTCGTCACCACCATCGATTACCACATTGCGACCGGTCTCGCCCGCCCCGACTACTTCGACTGGCCGGCGTACATGCGCCAAGTGGTTCCGCAACTGGACCCCGAGATCGTGGTGGTCACCTTCGGTGGCAACGACGCCCAAGGGCTGCGGAATGCGGATGGCACGTGGGCGGTGGGGCACTACCCGGGGCGGGGGCTGGACGACACCACGTGGCGCGCCGAATACGGTCGCCGTGTGGCCGAGACGATGGACTACCTGACAGAGGGCGATCGCACGCTGATCTGGGTGGGTATCACCAATGACGACGAGGCGCAGAACACGGCCCGCTTGAAGGTGCAGGATGAGGTGGTTCGCGCTGAGGTCGCCAAGCGACCGCGCGTCGTGTTCGTCGACTCGTGGGCGATGTTCAGCGGTGTCGACGGTGGTTGGGCATCGTCGATCATCGATCCACGTGATGGTGTAGGCAAGGACGTGCGGCGAGCCGACGGTTTCCACCTCAACAAGACCGGTGCCGACATCCTGGCGTGGAAGATCGAGTACATCGTGCTCGACGACCTCCGCTCCCGCGGCGCGCAGATCTAGCTCACTGCGACTTACCGCGCTGCTGGATGGCGGCCCGGCGCTCGGCGACCTTGGCGGGGTCGAACATCTCCCGCTGCCAGTGGGCAGCGTTGCGTGCCTCGGTCTGCCACCCGGCAGCGTCGGTGGTGATCTCCGCGTAGGTGGCGCGGATCTGGCGCACGCCGTCCTGTTCGTTGCCGCTGATGTCGCGAGCGATCTGACGGGTGAACGGCATCAGCTCGTCGTGCGGCACGACGTGGTTCACCAGGCCGACGGCGAGGGCTTCGTCGGCGAACATGAAGTTGCCGGTGAAGCTCATCTCGCGGGCGCGGCGCACTCCGATCGCCTGAGGCAGCAACACGGTGAGGCCCCAGCCGGGCATCACGCCGACACGAGCGTGGGTGTCGCCGAACTTGGCACGATCGCTGGCGATCAGGAAGTCGCAGTTCAATGCCAGTTCGAAGCCACCCGTGACGGCCACGCCGTTCACTGCACCGATGAGTGGCTTGGACAGCCGGGGGAACGGGCCACGCACACCATCGGCATTGGGCTGGCCGTCCGCGCCGGTGGCACCGAGGTTGCCAGCAGTCGAGCCCAACTCGCGCAGATCCAGACCAGCGCAGAACGCCGGGTCGGCCCCAGTGAGGATCAGTACGTCGACGTCGGGACTGGCATCCGCTTCACGCATTCGTGCCGGGAGTTCGCGCAGCACTTCGCTGGACAGCGCGTTGCGCGCTTCGGGACGGTTGAGCGTGATGGTGGCGATACGCTCGCTCACTTCGTAGAGGACGACGGACATGTCGGACGACGTTACTTGAGGTCAGCGAGTTTGACGAGCGTCGCCGCAATCCAGCCGCCGAGTGCACCGAAGTGATCGTCGAGCAGGGTGCTGGCACCGTCGGCAAGCGTGCTCTCGGCCAGTTCGTAGAGACCTTCGTAGGTCACCTCGGCCGCGTGGTCGGGGGTGCTGGCCTCGTCGTCGTACGCGGTCTCCAACGTCAT
>CAIXHI010000434.1 GCA_903919215.1 uncultured Acidimicrobiaceae bacterium | reverse complement strand
GTGCGACGCGTCCAGCGCGAGGTGCACCGCAATTGGGATCCCCGATCCAAACTGGTTGGGCATCAAGTAGTAGCCGCCACCTGGGTACACCAGGATCGACGCGCCTTTACCCATCCAAGTGTAGAACTCGTCGCTGTTGCTCCATGCGAGTTCGGGAACGCAGTCGTGTGGTCCGGAGCCGGTGTCTGCCGTGATGTAGAACGTGAGGCCGTCTCCGATGTGCGGCGCTGGCGTGGCATCGCCGGCGACCGTCTGGTCGAAACTCAGGAACAGCGAGTTGCTCTTCGTCAGACCGAACACGGCCGTGCACGACTCGAGGGTCGCGGGGTCGACGGACGGGCGATCGGGTGCGCGCAGCGGCGCCTCGGCCGGCGCTGCATGGGCGATGGCGGGGGCCACCATCGGGACGAGCGCGGCGGTGGCAGCGAGGCCACCTGTGAGGTACTGCTTGAACATTGTTCGTCTCCGGTCGGTGGGAGCCGAACCGTAGCAGGTGCCGTGTGCTCGGCCGATCAGCCGAGCACCCAGCGCCGCACACCGCGAGCGGGAACGAGGCGGGCGGCCTGCATCCCCGGGAAGTGGCACGGCAGCAGCGCTGTGCCCGGCGCCTCCGCTGCTCGCAGGAGTGCCTCGCGAGACTGGCGGGCGAGTGCCTTGTCGACGTCGTAGACGAACTCCCACTCGGTCTCGGTGAGTTGTGCCGGACAGTGCAATGCGTCGCCGAGCACGATCAACCGCTCGTCACCGTCAGACAGCACCATGCTCGTGTGCCCTGGGGTGTGGCCGGGGGTGAGGCGCGTCGTGAGGCCGGGCAGGATCGTCACATCGTCACCGTGGATCAGTTGCACCTGCGACTCGATCGCCAGGAGTCGGTTCGCGCGCCTGCGGCCGTCACCGAGGTCGTGTACGAAGTGCTGCCAGTCGGCGGCCGACACGTGCACGGTGGCATTGGGGAACACGATCTGCCCGTCACGTTCCAGCCAGCCCATGTGATCGCTGTGCAGATGTGAGATCACGATCGTGTCGATGTCGGCCGGCTGGAACCCGAGCGCGGCCAGGCTCTGCAGCATCAGCCCGCCGTCATACATCTCGTTCTGCGTGTCGCCGACCCCGGCATCGAGCAGCACAAGGTGATCCCCGAGGCGCACGAGGAAGCCCCCGATCGGTAGACGCACACGGCCGTCGGCGTCGAGCAGGTGCTGGTGCGCGCCCCAGTCGCTGCCACCCCAGTCCTGTTGCTGCATGAACGCCGTTCCGTCGAACAACGGGTGCACGGTGAGATCCCCCACGCGTACCGCCTGCATCACGTCACTTCGTTGAGCAACGTTTCACCACGAACGTAACGGCCGAGGTTGTCGGTGAAGATGTCGAGGGTGCGTCGCATCGCGATCGCAGTGTTGCCCGAGTTGTGGGGGGTGACGATCACGTTCGGCATCTCCCACAGTGGGTTGTCGCTCGGCAGTGGCTCCACCTCGAACACGTCGAGTGCTGCGCCGCCGATCTGACCCGACTGCAGTGCGGCGATGAGTGCCGCTTCGTCGATGACGGGACCGCGACCGACGTTGATGACGTGCGCCCCTCGCGGCAGCAGGGCAAGTTCCGTCGCGCCGATCATTCCCCGGGTCTCGTCCGAGAGCGGTGCGGTGATGACGAGGTCGTCGATGGTGGGCAGCAGTTCGTGCAGGCGCGAGGTCGGCCAGGTCTCGCAGGGTTCGTCGCCCCGCGGACGTCGGCGCACTCCGGTGGCCGTCATCCCGAAGTGAGGAGCCAGGCGGGCGACCTCGGAGCCGATCTCGCCGATGCCGACGATGGCCATCCGTCGGCCCTCCACGTCCAGGTGCGGGACTGGGTTCCAGATCTTGGCGGACTGCTCGAGCGCCGTGGCCCGTCCGTTGCGACACAGGGCGAGGAGCTGCATGATCACCGAGTGGGCGATCGGCCGCGCCAACGCGCCTGCCGAGTTCGTGAGCCGTACCCCGTTCTGCACGATGCGCTGGAAGATGGGTGC
>CAIXHI010000433.1 GCA_903919215.1 uncultured Acidimicrobiaceae bacterium | reverse complement strand
GGTGCTGGTGGGTCATCGCAGCACTGCCTGGTACTCGGGAGCGACGAACCCCCCGCCGACGCTGATGCCCGGGTCGCGAAGCGGACAGCTGCGCGGTCCGGTCGCCGAGGTGCTGGCCGGGGTGGAGGCCGGCCAGGAGGTCGGGTTCGATGAGATCGTCGCACTGTTCCGCGCCCGCGGACCCGAGGTGGAGGCCGTGGCCGACCTGGCCGACCGTCTGCGCCACGAGGCTGTCGGCGACCGCATCACCTGGGTGCACAACCGCAACATCAACTACACGAACGTCTGCACGTTCAAGTGCCGGTTCTGCGGTTTCTCCAAGGGACCGCTGTCGCTGAACCTGCGCGGCACGCCGTACCTGTTGACGCTGGACGACATCGCCCAACGCGCTCGCGAGGCGTGGGACATGGGCGCCACGGAGGTGACGCTGCAGGGTGGTATTCACCCCAGCTTCGACGGCGACTACTACATCGACGTGACCCGGGCGGTGAAGGACGCGGTACCCGAGATGCACGTGCACGGTTTCACCGCGTTGGAGGTGACCGAGGGGGCCCGTCGACTGGGCGAGGACCTGCATACGTACTTGTGTCGCCTACAGGACGTCGGTCTGGCGTCGCTCCCCGGCACCGCCGCAGAGATCCTCGACGACCCGATCCGCGCGGTGCTGTGTCCGGACAAGATCTCGACCGACGAGTGGCTGGACTGCCACGCTGCGGCCCATGAGATCGGTCTGCGCTCGAACATCACGATCATGTTCGGCTCCATCGAGCATCCCGACTCCTGGGCGCGGCACATGCTGCGCACCCGTGCGCTGCAGAAAGTGACCGGCGGGTTCACCGAGTTCGTGGGGCTCCCGTTCGTGCACATGGCCTCGCCGATCTACTTGCAGAAGGCGGCGCGCCGTGGGCCGACGTTCCGCGAGACATTGCTGATGCACGCCGTCGCACGCATCGTCTACCGCGGGCTGATCGACAACATCCAACTGTCGTGGGTGAAGATCGGCGAGGCGGGCGCAGTGCAGATGTTGCGCGCCGGCTGCAACGACCTCGGCGGCACCTTGATGGACGAGAACATCTCCCGCTCGGCCGGCGCCGCGCACGGACAAGGAATGACGAAGGAACGCTTCGAAGCGCTCGTTGCGCCGCTCGGTCGCGGGTTGGCGCAACGCACGACCACGTACGAAATGGTTGATTCTCTGCGAGGCTGACGGACATGAGCGCAAGCCCTCCCGACCGGCGGTGGGAACCGGGCTACGTCCGCTTCGACGATGTGGCCGGCGGGATCGGTTACGAGTTCTCCGGCCGGTGTGTCACCGGTGTGGCCGAACGACCTGGCGAGGTCCCTGTGCTGCTGGCCGCGGCCGAGGCCGAGGCGACCTTCGGGCGGTGGGTGGTGTGCTTCGTCTGCTACGAGGCCGGCGCGGCGTTCGAACCGGCCGTGGCGACGGGCAGGAGCGACCCCTTGCTGCCGTTGGCCTGGTTCACGTCCTACTCGCAACGGTCCGTGGTCCCGGTGGTGGAGCCGCCCGAGAGCGGTCGCCTCGTCGACGACGTGACGCGGGCGCACGGTGGGGCCTGGTATCAGCGAGGAGTCGAACGGATCCGCAGCGCCATCGAGGCGGGCGATGTGTACCAGGTGAATCTCACCGACCGGGTGCGGTGTGCGCTTGCTGCTCCCGTCGCCGACCTATATCGGGCCATGGCCACCACCCAGGGCGGGTCGTACAACGCGTTGATCGAGTTCGATCACGCGGCGATCGTCAGTGCCAGCCCGGAGTTGTTCGTGCGCGTGGAGGGCGACACCATCACCACGCGACCGATGAAGGGAACGCGTCGGCGTCACGGCCGCCCAGACGTTGATCGGCTCGTCGCCGGGGAGTTGCTGGCCTCGGAGAAGGACTGCGCTGAGAATGTGATGATCGTCGACTTGCTCCGCAACGACCTGTCCCGACTGTCGGTGCCCGGGGGCGTGTCGGTGCCCGAGTTGTTCCAGGTCGAGCGCTACGAGACGGTGTGGCAGCTGACATCGACGGTGAAGGCGCAACTGCGTCCCGATGTCGGGCTCGTCGATGTGTTCTCGGCGACGTTCCCGTGTGGCTCCGTGACGGGCGCGCCGAAGATCGCCGCGATGCAAGCCATCGCTGCGTTGGAACCGACACCGAGAGGCCTCTACTGCGGCACCATCGGGTTGCTCGACCCAGCGACTCCGGGCGTGCGCGGCACCTCGACCTGGAGCGTTGCGATCCGCACGGCGGTGGTGGATACGACGACAGGAACGGTGGAGTTCGGCGCCGGCGGCGGCATCACGTACGACTCCGATCCAGCAGCGGAGGATGATGAACTGGAGTCCAAGACGGCGGTGCTGCGCGGCGCGCGCCTTGCCTTCTCGTTGTTCGAGACGCTCCGACTCGACGCGGGGGGAGTGCACGAGATCGACCGTCACCTGCAGCGGCTGACGACGTCGGCGGAGTTCTTCGGCTACCCGTGCGACACACCGGCGATTGCGGAGGAGGTGGCCCTGCTCGCGCCGACCCCGACGTTGCATCGCTTGCGGATCACACTCGACCGTGCCGGCCGAGCGCTGCTGGAGACGTTGCCAGTCGATGACGCGACGACACCCGTACTCCTGGTCGTGGCCGAGTCGCCGGTACGTTCCGATGATCCGTTCCTGTGTCACAAGACCACGAACCGCGCCGTCTATGACGCCGCGCGAGCGGCTCACCCGGAGGCCGACGACGTACTGCTGGTGAACGAGCGTGGCGAGGTGGTGGAAACCACGATCGCGAACGTGCTGTACCGCCTTGGCGACCGGTGGTACACGCCACCGCTGGCCAGCGGCGGTCTGCCGGGTATCGGCCGCGAGGTCTTGGTCGAGCGCGGCGTCGTCGCGGAGCGAGTGCTCCTCGTCCACCAACTCGGCGAGTGCGACGAACTCCAGGTGGTCAGTGCGCTCCGCGGTCGTCGCCGAGCGGAGAGACTGTTGCGATGAACCCGGACCAGTTCCTCACCGCACTCGCCGGCGACGACGTACTCCTCATGGGCGTGCTCAACGTGACCCCCGACTCGTTCTCTGATGGGGGTCGCTATTACGAGCTGAGCGACGCCGTTGACTACGGCCTGCGGCTGATTTCCGAGGGTGCCGACATCGTGGACGTCGGCGGCGAGAGCACCCGGCCTGGCGCCGAGCCGGTGCCCGCGGAGGAAGAACTCCGCCGTGTGTTACCGGTCGTACGCGATCTTGTGGCAGCGGGCGTGGCTGTCAGCATCGACACCCGTCACGCCGACGTCGCCGACGCCGCAGTCGGTGCCGGCGCAGTACTCGTCAACGATGTCTCCGGTCTACGCGACCCGTCCATGCGTGCGGTGGCAGCGCGCCACCGTGTGCCAGCGGTGGCGATGCACATGTCGGTCCCCGATCCGGCGCTGATGCAGCAGTTCACTGACTACGGCGATGTGGTGACCGAGGTGGTGGCGTTCCTGCTGGTGCAGGCCGAGTTGGCGCTGGCAGAAGGGGTGCCGATGGTGGTTCTCGATCCCGGGATCGGCTTCGGCAAGACCGTGCCGCAAAACGTGGAGTTGATCCGCCGTCTCGACGAGCTTGTAGCGCTCGGTCATCCGGTGCTCATCGGTGCGTCGCGCAAACGGTTCATCGGTGTGCTCACCGATACCGAGCAGGCGGACGATCGACTGGGCGGATCGCTGGCGGCGCATCTCGCGGCAGTCGATCGTGGTGCGCGCCTCGTGCGGGCCCACGACGTGCTGGCGCACCGCCAAGCGCTGACGATGTGGCGCCACCTGGCTCGGTGACGTGATGCTCGGTGACGTGATGCACGTTGAGTTCCGGGGAGAGGGCTCGAACCCCTATATGCGGGACCAAAACCCGCTGTCCTACCATTGAACGACCCCGGACGGATGCAGCAAAGAGGTTAGCGGTCGAGCGCCGTCGCGAGACCAGGTTTGGGGAGAGGCCTTCTGCCCGATAGCGTCTCACGAGCTATGGGTTCACTGATCAAGAAGCGCCGCAAGCGCATGCGCAAGAAGAAGCACAAGAAGATGCTCCGCCGTACTCGGCACGCGCGCCAGCGCGGCAAGGGCTGATTCCAGCTTCAACTGCAATGCAACAGAGTCTGTTCATCGACCGCCGGCAGCATGCTGTTGGCGGTCGGTGCGCGTCTGCACCACCATCGCCTCGGGCAGCGCCGCTGCCAGTGAGTGGTGACCCACCAGGAACCATGTTGCGCCGCTCCCGGCCAACGTGGGTGAGATGCCTGCCACCTCACGGATGCGGTCGCGCCACCGAGTGAGTTGCGGTTCCACCACCAGCGCCGCCGGTTCGAGATCGTTCGGCCCGTCGGACCGTGGTGCCCCGAGTTCGTCCCACGCCTTGTACACCGCAGGGGTGCTGACCGCGAGCGGCGGGATCACGAGCGTGATGTCGATCGCCAGGAACTCCAGTGGCTCGACGATCTCGCCGATGCCACGCACTCGCGCCCGGCCGCCGACGAGGCAGAACGACACGTCGGCTCCCAGCTGCGAGGCACCCACGACGTCGGTGTAGCCCGCCCAGCGCAGGACAGCGGCGGCGTCGCTGGAGCCGCCGCCCAGACCACCGCCGTGCGGAATGACCTTGTGGATGTGCACCGCCGCGGAACGTCCGGCGAGGCGTAACGCCTTCGCGACGAGGTTGGAGTCGTCGAGCGGCATCCCCGCGGCGAAGGGTCCATCGGCAGACAACCCCGTGGCGGAGGGGTCGATCGAGAGCGTGTCGGCCAACTCCAGTGTGACCATCTCCGAGTCGATGAAGTGATAGCCGTCGGCGCGCACACCGGTGCAGCGCAACTCCAGCGTCAGCTTCGCGGGGGCGCTGATCCGGTGGAGCTTCTCGCTCATTGGTGGGCTCGCCATGCCTGCGCGAGCCGACCCCATTCGTGGACGTCGAGTTCCTCGGGGCGCCGCTGATTGTCGATACCGGCCTCGTCGAACATCTCCGGCGTCACCACTTCGGCGAGTGAGCGCCGCAGCATCTTGCGGCGCTGGCCGAACGCAGTGCGGATCAGCGGGAACATGTCGTCGAACGGTGCTGCCGTTGCGGGTTCGCCGCGGCGGCGGATATCGGCCAACGACGACTCAACGTTCGGACGGGGCACGAACACACTCGCAGGGACATGCCCGACGATGCGCGCTGTGGCCCAGTACGAGATCTTCACCGTAACGGCGCCGTACTGGGGTGTTCGCGGTGAGGCGCAGAACCGCTCGGCTGCCTCGCGCTGCACCATGACGAGCATCCGGTCGATCATCGGAACGCCGTCGAGCAGGTCGCACACGAGTGGGGTGGCCACGTTGTACGGCAGGTTGGCCACCATCACCCATCCGGGTTCATCGCCCAGCAACGCGTGCCAGTCGGCTTTCATCGCGTCTGCCTCGACGACGGTGACGTTCGCGAGCGGCTCGGTGAGCTCGCGTAGCAGTGGCACGACACCGCGATCGATCTCGACTGCCAGCACTTCGGCGCCGGTCTCTGCCAGCGCAAGCGTCAGCGAACCAAGGCCGGCACCGATCTCGACGACGCGAGATCCAGGACCGATCTCGGCGAGGCGGGCGATTCGGCGCACGGTGTTCGGGTCGACGACAAAGTTCTGCCCGAGGTCGCGGCGCGGGCTGAGGCCGTTGCTCGAGAGCAACTCGCCGATCGACGCGCGGTTGTGCATCACCAGCTCACACGAACCGGGATGGGGGCATCGGTGACGCTGCCGATTTCGGCGAAGATGTCGGTGTGTAGCAGGACCGAGATGTCGTCTGGCAGCGTCGCTAGCGTCAGCGTGTTCGTGCACGTGGTGCTTTGGCCGTTATCGATGTTCGTTACCGTGATGACGGCGCCGTCGGGTGCCTGCAGGACGCTGCATGGCCGCGTGAGCGTGTCGGGGTAGCGGTGGAAGCTGGCCTGGGCGCGCATGCTGTTGGCTGGCAGCGTGGTGGGCACGGCGACCTCGATCACCGTCGGCCGCTTGGGGGTGTCGGTTCCCCCGACGAACAGCGGTGGATCAGGCTCGTACTTCGTGCTGGGCGGCGCCGTTGAGCGAGACCCACTGCCGCCGTTCTTGTTGGCGCTGTCGCTGCTGAAGAACCACAGCGCGGGCAGGGCCACAGCGGTGATGAGTGAGGCGAGGACGACGCGTCGGCGGTCGGTGCGGAGCATGGTGTGGAGTCGCTCCCGGACGGCGTCGTCCGGTCGCTGCAGAAAAGGCTAGGGACGTGTACCCGGAAAGGCAAGGCAGGCGTTCCCACTGGTCGCGTTGCGCACTTGCTCGATGGACTCGCCGCGCAATGTGGCCAGGGCTTCAACGACGTGGGTGACGAATGCGGGTTGGTTGGTGCGCCCCCGATGGGGCACCGGCGCGAGGTAGGGACTGTCCGTCTCGGCGAGTAGACGATCGGGCGGGCACAGGCGGGCTGCCTCGTGCAGATCGGTGGCTGTCTTGAACGTGACGATGCCGCTGAAGCTGAGGAATGCTCCCAGCGCGAGGCACTGACGCGCTTCATCCGGCCCGCCGGTGAAGCAATGGAAGATCGTGAGCGGCGGTGTGCCTTCGGCCGCAAGCACATCGAACGTGTCGGCCCAGGCGTCGCGCGTATGGATGATCAGCGGAAGGTTGCGTTCGTGAGCCAACTGGATCTGCGCGGCGAATGCAGTGCGCTGTTGGTCGCGGGGTGAGTGGTCGTAGTAGTAGTCCAGCCCGCACTCGCCGACCGCGACAATGTGTGGGTCGTCGAGGTACGGCACGATCGTGTCGACACCGTGGGAGGCCTCGTGCGGGTGCAGCCCGGCGGTGGCAAAGATGCCCTCGTACCTGGTGGCGACATCGATCGCCTGGGCGGTGCTGGCCGCATCGCAGCCGACGGAGATCATCGTGGTGACACCTGCAGCCTGGGCCGCAGTGATGATCTCATCGACGGTGAGGCCAACGGTGCCGTCCTTATTGCGCTGGTCGTAGAGGTGGCAGTGCGTGTCGACGTAGCCGGCGGTGCGCATGGCAGCGTCCTCAGCGACGGGGGAACAGCGGGTCGCCCTTGACCACGGCCGTGCCTCCGGGGTAGCCGCCCCATGCTGCGTTCACCGGCACGCGCTGGTCGCTGACCTGACCGCTGAGTCCCAAGCGTTCCCACACGATCTGGCAGGTGTCGGGGAGGGCAGGAGAGGCGAGGACCGCCACGATGCGGAGCGCTTCGAGCGCATCGCCCATCACCGCGTCGACTTCCGGGCCGGGTTCGGTCTTCCACGGTTCGTTGGTCTCGAGATACGCGTTTGTGGCGCGGATCAGCTGCCACGTGGCGTCGAGCGCCTTGCTGGGCTGGTACGCAGCCCAACCCTCAGTAGCTCCGGCGAGTGCGGCGGCCGCAGCGGCAGCGAGTGGCGAATCCTGTCGCGGTGCCGGGCCGACGCCGTCGCACTTCTTGCCGACCACGGTGGCGACACGCGACAGCAGGTTGCCCAGGTTGTTGGCGAGGTCGCTGTTGTAACGACCGATGAGGCCCTCGTACGTGAAGTCGCCGTCCTGGCCGTACGCCGTCTCGGCGAGCACGTAGTAGCGGAACCCGTCGAGGCCGATGTCGTCGACGAGGTCGAGCGGGTTCACCACGTTGCCGGACGTCTTGCTCAACTTCTCGCCGCCGACGAGCAGCCAGCCGCCGACTGCGTAGCCCGCAGCGGGCTCGAGACCTGCGCTCATCAACATCGCCGGCCAATACACGCAGTGGTGGCGGATGATGTCCTTGCCGATGAGGTTGACGCCCGGCCACCACTTGCCGAACTCATCGTTGTCGCTGCCGAAGCCGACCGCGGTGATGTAGTTGGCCAGCGCATCGAACCACACGTAGGCGACATGCTTGTCGTCCCACGGAAGGGGAATGCCCCACTTCAGGCTGGTGCGGCTGACACTGAAGTCGCGCAGCCCGCCACGGATGAGGCCGAGAGCCTCGTTGCCGCGGAACTCGGGCTGGATCGCGCCGGGGTGTGCGTCGTACCAATCCAGCAGTCGCTGCTGGAACCGACTGAGGCGGAAGAAGTAGTTCTCCTCTTCGTAGTACTCGACGGGGCGCTTGTGGATCTTGCACAGGTCGCCCGGGTCGAGTTCATCGTCGGTGTAGTACTCCTCGCACGGCACGCAGTACTTGCCTTTGTAGACATCGAGTTCGATGTCGCCGGCGTCGTAGCAGCGCTGCAGCAGTTCGGCGACGCCGATCTTGTGGCGCTGTTCGGTGGTGCGGATGAAGTCGTCGTTGCTGATGTTCAGCTTCTTCCACGCCTCGGCGTAGAGCGGAGCGATCTCGTCGACGAACTCTTGTGGACTCTTGCCGGCGGCATCGGCGTATTCCTGCACCTTCTGGCCGTGCTCGTCGGTGCCGGTGAGGAAGTGCACATCCTCACCGAGCAGACGGTGCCAGCGGGCGAGGGCATCGCCGACGATCGTGGTGTAGGCGTGGCCCAGGTGGGGTTTCGCGGTCACGTAGTAGATCGGGGTGGTGAGGTACGTGCGGGTCATGACGGATCCTTTCGGGGAATGGCGGGCTGACGGCTGTTACGAGCCGGGGCACATTCGACGAGGGTGCGGCGTCATGACAGCCAAGGATACGCCCGCCCATTCGCAGAAGGGCAAGCGCATTGGGTTGAATGGGCACGTGAGCGAATTTGACGACGCAACCCAGGTGGCCCCTGATGGTTCGGCCATGATCCTCAATGGCTGGGACATCAGCGGAAACGCGAACGGTGGCTACCTGATGGCGATGGCCGGCCGGGCGATGCGCAACGCCAGTGGGCGGCCCGACCCCATCTCGGTGACGGCGCACTACCTGGCGCCCGGTAAGCCCGGGCCAGTACAGATCGACTCGACGGTCGTGAAGTCCGGTCGGCGCTTCGCCACCGTCTCGGCGCAGATGCACGCGGGTGGCAAACCGATGATGCAACTGGTCGGCGCGTTCGGCGATCTTGCCGATGTGAAGTCCTACGAGCACAACGCATCCGGTCCGCCCGACCTACCACCGTTCGGGGAGTGTCGGCCGCGTGATCGAGAGCAGGGCGACGCCGATGTCGCGCTCAGCGACCGCATCGACGTGCGGCTCGACCCCGCCCACCTGGGCTGGGCCCGTGGTGAACGTTCGGGCGATGCCGTGATGTCTGGCTGGTTCGCGTTCCGCGACGGTCGCCCACTCGACACGCTTGCGCTGTTGATGGTGTGCGATGTGTTCCCGCCGGCGGTGTTCAACCTTGATATGCCGCCTGGGTGGGTGCCCACCGTCGAGTACACCGTGCACGTTCGCGCCGTGCCAGCACCGGGACCGTTGATGTGCACGTTCCGCACCCACTTCGTCGGCAGTGGGTTCCTCAACGAGGACGGCGAGGTGTGGGACAGCACCGGTCGTCTGGTGGCCCAGAGCCGCCAACTCGGCCTCACGCCGTTGCTCTAACCCCGACAGTGCGAGTGCCACGGCCCCGGTGCGAGTGCAACGCGCCACCCGAGTGGGTGGCGACACCACGGGTGTCGCCACCCACTCGGGTGCGCATCAGGCACTCGCACCGGGGGCCAGGCACTCGGGGCGGCGGCCAGGCACTCGCACTAGCGGGAGCGGGCCCAGCGGACGCCACCCGCGAAGGAACCGACGGCCAGCCCGGCCGCACCGACCGCCTGCGTCGTGCGGCGGATGACTGCCTTGGTGCGCTTGGAGAACACCACCACCGGCCACCCGCGCTCACCGGCGATTCGCTCGAGTTTGGCGTCAGGGTTGACGGCCACGGGGTGTCCGACGGCCTCCAGCATCGGCAGGTCGCTGGCCGAATCGCTGTACGCCCAACACTGGTCGAGGTGGAGCCCCTCCCAGCGTGCCAGTTCCTCGATCGCTTCCACTTTGCCCTGGCCGTAGCAGAACGGGCCGTCGAGTTCACCCGTGTAGGTGCCGTCGACGATGCGACTGCGAGTGCCGATTCCGGCCGACATACCGAGTGCCTTGGCGAGTGGTTCGACGAGTTCGATCGGCGACGCGGAGACGATGTACGTGGCGCGGCCGGCGTGGCGATGCTGGTCGAGGAGGCGCTTGGCCTCGGGCCGGATGCGTTCCATCAACTTGGGCACGATCTCGGCGTTGAGCGCAACGAGGTCCTCGAGGCGCACACCCTTCACCGCTCCCAGGATCCGGTCGCGTACGCCGGTGGACGTGTCGTCACTCGCTCCGGCAACGACGAATGCCAACGCGCTGGCCGCATCGCGCACGAACTGGTGCGTCGGGACAAGTTCGTTGCGCCAGGCGGCGATGCCGAGGACGAACGCGCTCGAACCGCTGATGAGCGTGCGGTCGAGATCGAAGAATGCTGCGGTCGGACCGCCGGAGTAGATCGGGGTGTCGGTCATCGGGGAATCTGCAGTGCCAAGTCGTAGACGCGACGCTTCGCTGCGCCGGTCTGCTCCATCACCGTAGCGATCGCGGTGCGCCGATCAGCGCCGCCTCCTAGCGCGGCGTGCAGTGCGGCAACGATCGCCTCATCGTCGGCCTCGACCGCCGGCGGTGCACCATTCAGCACGATCACGTACTCGCCCCGGGGTTCGATGGTGGCGAGGTGCACAGCAGCTTCGGCCAACGTGCCTCGCCACACCTCTTCGAACTTCTTGGTCAGTTCGCGGGTGAGTGCCACCTGACGTTCGCTGCCACACGCCGTGCCGAGATCGGCGACCGTGCGGGCGACGCGGTGCGGTGCTTCATACAGGATCACGGTGCGGCGTTCGGCGGCGACCTCGGCCAGACGCTCGGTGCGTTCGCGACCGCTGCGCGGCACGAACCCCTCGAACACGAACCGGGAAGTGTCGAACCCGCTGACCACAAGGGCCATCACGAGCGCCGCAGGCCCGGGCACCGCGCTGACCACGTAGCCGGCGTCGACGGCGGCGCGCACCAATCGCGCCCCGGGGTCGCTGATACCTGGTGTCCCCGCGTCCGTGACGATGGCGACGTCGTGACCATCTGCGAGCAGACCCAGCACTTCGCCCGTGCGGGCAACTTCCGTGTGCTCGTTGGCGACGGCAAGGCGCACACCGCTGACTCCGGCGTACGACAGCAGTTTCCCGCTGTGCCGGGTGTCTTCGCAGCAGATGAGTGCGCAGGCCTTCAACGTCTCGACTGCTCGCGGAGGAAGATCGCCGAGGTTGCCGATGGGGGTGCTCACGAGCACCAGTCGCCCGCTCATTCGCGCAACTCCAGTTGGTCGCCCACGTGCAGACCCCAGCGTTCGAACGCGCCAGCTTCGGCCTCCACCACGGTGTGCGCCTTCCACACCGGCAGGCCGATGCGGTTGCGGCGCAGGTGGGCCACCTTGACGACGAAACCGGCCCGGTCGAGGAATGCGATGTCGAGGTCGAACTTCATCCCGATCGAGTGCACCGAGCGACAGGGCGTGATCACGAATGCGCCGTCCACGCCGCTCCGTCCCAGCAGTCCGTGCGCTCGGGCACGCCGGTCGACGGCCCGCTCGGCGCTCGCCAGGACGTGTCCTGCGCTCACCAGCCAACACGGGTCGGTCGCTGTCATGTCCACAGATTGGCATGCCGAGCAGCGTGCGCCACCTCACGGGCTCGTGAGCGTGGCTCCCGAGGCGGTAGAGATGAGGTCATCGAGATGACGCCATACCCTCCAGCACGCAGCTTTCGGCCGCGCCGCCGCGCGCTGTCACCCACCCGCGCCGTGGCGTATGGACGTCAGTTGCAGGAGTGGTCGTTGGCGGTCGAGGGCGCGCCGCTGAACTGGACTGAACTGTTCGGCACCCTGCCGGTGGTGCTCGAGATCGGTTTCGGCGGCGGTGAGGCGGTGGTGGCGCTCGCTGCTGCCCGCCCGGATCAGGCGATCGTGGGGGTGGACGTGCACACCCCGGGCGTGGCCCACGTACTTGACGCGGTGGAGGCCAATGGTTGGCGGCATGTGCGCGTCGTGGACGGTGATGTCCTCGAGTTCCTGCCGCGCATCCCTGCCGGTTCGCTCGACGCGGTGCGGATGTACTTCCCCGACCCGTGGCCCAAGAACAAACAGCGGCATCGGCGCTTGTTCCGCCCGGACGTCGTCAGCGCGCTGGTGGACCGTCTGCGCGTGGGCGGAACCCTGCACGTCGCCACCGACATCGAGGACTACGCGCGTCAAGTGGTGGAGGTGGCCGAGGCCGACGGCCGACTGGGTGGTGGCGTGGTGGCCAGGCCCGAGTGGCGGCCGCTCACTCGGTTCGAGCAGCGCGGCCTGGATGCAGGTCGCACACCTCACGACATGATCTACGAAAGACTGCGCTGACGTGAACGCACCGCGTACCCCTCATGTTTCCGGACGGTTCCGCGTCAACACGTGTGGGCTGCTCGGATTGCTCGCGGGCGGTGCTGTCGCGCCATTCCAGCCCTGGCAACTCGCCGTGCTGGTGGGATGGCTCGCGTTGTCGGCATCGCTGCTCGGCTGGATCTGGTACGAGGTCGCCGGCTGCGATGCCGAACACACTCGGTTGCGGTCGACGATCGAGGACACCACTCATCTCACTGCCAACGCAGTGGTGGTCGCCGCCAGCACGGTCAGCCTGGTAGCGGTCGCGTTCGGGCTGGCCAAGGCGCGCCACGTTGGCCACGACTTGCAGGTCGTGATGACAGTCTGTGCCGTCGCGGCAGTGGTGCTGTCGTGGTTGGTGGTGCATTCGATGTTCACGCTGCGCTTCGCGCACGAGTACTACCGGGGCGAACCGCGAGGCCTGGTGTTCCCGGGAGGTGAGGAACCCGACTACGTCGACTTTGCCTACTTCGCGTTCACGATCGGTATGGCGTTCGCTGTCAGCGACGTACAGATCGCGAGCCGCTCGATACGCCGGGTTGCGTTGCGTCAGCAGTTCATCAGTTACCTGTTCGGCGCAGTCATCGTCGGTCTGGCCATCAACGTGATGGCTGGCTTCGTCCGCTGATCCGGCCGTCTCAGGCGGTGAAGTACGGGCCCGCCACGGGGTCGGGGCGGCGACCGATGCCCCCGTCGCGCATCAGCATTCCCGTCAACGTCCGGTCGAGGTGTTGTTGACGCCAGACGAGCATCCGTTGTGCCAAGGGCAGCACGACCGCTGGGTCGGTGACGGTGGTCTGCCACGTCGGGTCGGCGGCGAGGTCGAAGCACAGCCAGTCGCCGTCGCCGATCTGGACGTACGCATGCGTGTCGGTGCGCACCACCGCCAGATTGCGTTGCTCGAGGGTGCGCTGCCACGGCCAGTCCCAGTTGCCGAACGGGATGAGCGCGTCGCGCCAGTCCCACTCGTAGTGGGCCGCGCTGCGCCAGTGCGTCGGTCGGTTGCCAGCCAGGAACGGGGTCAGCGGGAGACCATCGCACTGCAACGGCACGGCGATTCCCATCGCCTCGCACAACGTTGGTGCGATGTCGACGTTCTCGGTGAAGTCGTCGACAACTGTGCCGTGCGCACTCGGGTTCGACGGGTCGCGGATGATTCCAATGATGTGGTAGCTGCTCTCGAAGTAGCCGCACTTCTGTTGCAGGCCCTGGTCGCCGAGTTGTTCGCCATGGTCGGAGGTGATGACGACGAGCGTGCGTTCCCACTCGCCGCGATCCTTCAACGCCTGGACGATGCGGCCGATGTGGTGGTCGACCTCGCTGATCATCCCGTAGTACTGCGACTGCATGTGGGCGACTGCTGCTGGATCGGTCGGCGCCGCCACCCAGTTCACCTGCAACAGCAGGTCGTGCAGTGGGTGCACCGGCTGCGGGATGGGGAGCGGCGGCGGGCAGTCGTCGGGGGAGTACATGGTGGCGTACTGCCCGGCCGCGTCGTAGGGCGGGTGCGGGCGGATGAACGAGGTGTGTGCGAACCAGGGCTCGTCCTGTGCGCCGAGCCACTCGAGGAAGTGGTCGGTGAGGAACTGGGTGACCGAGTGTTCGGCCGGGCGTTCGTGTTCGGTGGCGAGTGCGACGTCGGGGTCGGTGCTTGCGTCGCCCGTGTATCCGAGTTCGCGCAGCCAGGCGAGCCACGGCTCGTGCCGCTCATCGAGGCAGAGCAACTCTTCGAAACCGGGGAGCACACCTTCCCAGTTCCACAGGCGTGGGTCGTCGGGGTCGTTGATCTCGCGTGGGTCGGCGGCCTGGTCGGTGTAGCCGAACATCACCGGGTGATAGCCGGCACGAAGACCCATGCGCGCCACGTTGTCGAGGCGAGCATCGAGTGGGGAGCCGTTCGCCACGACGCGGTTGTTCATCTGGTACGTGCCCGTGTACAGCGCCGCCCGACCTGGCGCGCATGGCGCAGCCTGCGAGTAATGGCGAGCGAGGCGCACGCCTTCGGCCGCGAGTGCATCCAAGTGCGGTGTGCGCACCAATGGGTGACCGGCGCACGACAGCGAGTCGGCCCGGAACTGGTCGAGTGTGACGAGGAGGATGTTCGGCCGCATGCTCGTTCCAGCGTACGCGCCCCACCGTCCCCGCCCCCACCCTCTGGCCCGACCCGTCTGTGTCGCGGATCTGGCGTCCGCGCGTGGTGGTCGTGGCCGCGACACAGACGCGCTGGCTGCGGGGGCGGGGCGGCTCTCGGATCCGTCTGTGTCGCGGATCTGGCATCTGCGCGTGGTGGTCGTGGCCGCGACGCAGACGCGCGCGCGGGCGGCGGCGGGTGGGGCGGCTGGTCGCGAAGTCGGGTCCAAAGGACCTGGAACGCCGATGGAAGTCCCTGGTGCCAGAGAGTCCGAGGGTGCAGGCTGCACTCAGATCGGACGAGCCATCGAGTCCGCCATCGGGCGAGGAGGGCGTCATGCGACGCATCGTGATCATGGGCGCCGGGGGACGCGACTTCCACAACTTCAACGTCGTCTATCGCGGGGACGAGCACACCCGGGTCGTGGCCTTCACCGCCGCGCAGATCCCGGGGATCGATGACCGCTGCTACCCGGCTGGACTGGCTGGGGGCCTGTACCCCGACGGCATCCCCATCCGTCCCGAGGCGGAGTTGCCGCAGTTGATCGTCGAGCAAGAGGTGGACGAGGTGGTGTTCGCGTACAGCGATCTGTCGTACGACCAGGTGATGCGCAAGGCGGCGATCGTGCAAGCGGCCGGGGCCAGTTTCACGATGCTCGGCCCCGACGCGACGATGCTCTGGTCGAGTTGCCCGGTTGTCGCTGTAGTCGCGGCGCGCACGGGGTGCGGGAAGAGTCAGACCAGTCGGCGGGTCGCGACGTTCTTGCGTGACTCCGGACTGCGGGTGGCGATGGTGCGACACCCAATGCCGTACGGCGACCTGATGGCGATGCGCGTGCAGCGGTTCGCTACCCAGGCCGACATCGACGCATCGAACCCGACGATCGAGGAGCGTGAGGAGTACGAGGAGCCAGTGCGCATGGGCCTGATCATGTACGCCGGAGTGGATTACGAGGCGATCCTGCGCCAGGCCGAGCAGGAGGCCGATGTGATCGTGTGGGACGGCGGCAACAACGACTTCTCCTTCTTCCGCCCCGACCTCACCATCACGGTGGTCGACCCGCTGCGACCTGGCCACGAACTGCAGTACCAGCCGGGCGAAGTCAATGTCCGGTTGGCCGATGTGGTCGTCGTGAACAAGGTCGACTCGGCCACGAGTGAAGCCGTCGCGCAGGTCATCGAGAACGTCAGGTCGGTGAATCCGACTGCGACGATCGTGCGCGCGAAGTCGCCGGTGGTGCTTGCTGGCGAGGGGTCGCTCGCGGGCAAGAAGGTGCTCGTCGTCGAGGACGGCCCCACCATCACCCACGGCGGGATGCCGTTCGGCGCCGGCACAGTGGCAGCGCGCCACGCGGGTGCTGCCGAGTTCGTCGACCCGCGGTCGGTGGCGGTGGGCACGATCGCCGACACATATCGCAAGTACCCGCACATCGGGCCAGTACTGCCGGCGATGGGGTACGGCGATGCACAACTCGCCGACCTCACCGCCACGATCCGTGCCTCACGGTGTGACGTCGTGGTGAACGGCAGTCCGTTCGCGCTGTCCCGCCTGCTGCATATCGACGTGCCGATCCGTGATGCGACCTACTCTCTGCAGGAAGTTGATTCGCCGGGTCTCTCCGAGATTCTGTCCCCATGGATCGACCGTTGGAGGCGTGCATCGTGACGACCGCAGTTCCGCACCATCCGTGTCTGGTGGTGGCTATCGGTGGCAATGCACTGTTGCACAGAGGTGAGGCACCCAGCATCGCCAACCAGCGAGCCAACGTCGGTGGTGCGGCTCGGGTGTTGGCCGAGTTGTCGCGCGACCACGGTCTGGTGGTCACCCACGGCAACGGGCCACAGGTCGGCCTGTTGGCCCGCCAGAGCGAGGCGCTCAGTGGTTCCGAGCCGGTGCCGTTCGATGTGCTCGTCGCCGAGAGCGAAGGGCTCATCGGCTATCTCATTGCTGAGGAACTGGGCCGTCAGATCGGCGCTGAGCGCGTGGCGGTGCTCCTCACTCGCGTGGTCGTCGATCGCAACGATCCGGCATTCGGCGCGCCGTCGAAGCCGATCGGCTCGATGCTCACCGAGGCGGAGGCGATCGCGGCCAAGGCGCAGCACGGCTGGACCGTGATGCGGGACGGCTCTGGATGGCGGCGAGCGGTGGCGTCGCCGCAACCCATCGAGATCGTCGATCTGCCGGCGATCCGCACGCTGCTGGCCGCCGGGTATGTGGTGGTGTGCGCGGGCGGCGGCGGAATCCCGGTCGCGCGCAGCGGTGATGGTGTGATGCGTGGCGTGGAGGCTGTGATCGACAAGGACCTCACCAGTGCGCTGCTGGCAACCGAACTGGCAGCCGAAGAACTGCTGATCCTGACGGATGTGCACGAGGTGGTGCGCGGGTGGGGTGGTCCCGACCCGCGACCCGTCCGCGAGATCACGCCAGCTGAACTGCGGACAGACGACTGGGCGGCGGGGTCGATGGGGCCCAAGATCGAGGCCGCCTGCCGGTTCGCCGAGCACACCGGGCGCCCGGCACGCATCGGT
Source organism: uncultured Acidimicrobiaceae bacterium (assembly GCA_903919215.1). Lineage (GTDB taxonomy): Bacteria > Actinomycetota > Acidimicrobiia > Acidimicrobiales > Ilumatobacteraceae > UBA668. The sequence continues at coordinate 7,122 of CAIXHI010000433.1, read as the reverse complement.
GAACTCGAGCATGGTGTCGAGGTACTGAAGGGTCTTTCGGGAACGCGTGTCTGCTGAAGTCGGGACTTTGTTCCATGCTCGCCTCAGCATTCAGGGTGGAACAATGCGGTTACTACAACAACGGGGGTTCAGGACATGTCGATCGACATCATCATCGAGGTGGAGAACAAGCCGGGTGCTCTGGCTGAACTCACGGCGGCGGTCAGCGACGCTGGCGTGAACCTGGCAGCGGCGACCTTCACCGGTGGTGGCGAGAAGGCTGAGTTGCACATCTTGGTGCCGCATGCGGAGCCCGTTCGTCACGCGCTCGCGCTGACACACCGTGCGGTGATCACTCGTGAGCACGAGGTGGTGGTCGTGGAAGTGCACGATGAGCCGGGTGTACTGGCCGACCTCACGCGCAAGATCGCGCAGGCCGGCGTCAACATCGACACGGTGTACGTCGCCACCAACAACCGAGTGGTGTTCGGTGCCGCCGACATCGAAGGTCTGAAGAAGGCGCTCGGCAAGTCCTGACCCGGCACAGACCGGAGCCGGAGCACGAGCACGATTCACGGTGCCACCGGCCCTGGCCGGCGTCTATGGGCGCGATGTGTGCCACACGCTGGCATGAAGCACGCCCGTGGGGGCTGAGTCGGTCAACAGCGGCATGAATCGCGCCCGACGCGCTGTCGGGTGGCATGAATCGCGCCTGACTGAGGACGGGGCAGGGGTGGCCGCTCAGACGTTGAAGCGGAACTCCATCACATCGCCGTCGAGGGGGTGGTAGTCCTTGCCTTCGATGCGGATCTTGCCGACGTCCTTGGCCTTGTTCCAGCCACCGATCTCGAGCAGGTCGTCCCAGTGGATGACCTCGGCCTTGATGAAGCCGCGCTGGAAGTCGGTGTGGATGCGGCCAGCGCACTCGGGGGCACTGCTGCCCGCGTAGAACGTCCAGGCGCGGGTTTCCTTCTCGCCGGTGGTGAAGTACGTGCGCAGGCCCAGCAGGTGGTACGCCGAACGCACCATGCGGAACAAGGCGCCCTCGCCCAGGCCGAAGCCCTCCAGCATCTCGGCACGCTCGACGGGGTCGACGATGGAAGCGGCCTCGGCCTCGAGCTGCACGCACATACCGATGACCTCGACGTTGTCGCCGGCGGAGGTGAGTTCGGCGCGCACGCGGGCTTCGACCTCGGGGATCTTGTCGAGCTCGTTCTCGCCCACGTTGACCACCGCGAGCACCGAGCGGTTGGTGAGCAAGAAGTACGGCTTCAGCGTTTCCTTCCACTCGGCCTTGAGGCCGGCGCGGTACAGCGGAATACCCTCGGCCAGGCTGTCGTACGCGGCCTGCAGGGCTTCCAGTTCGCCGGCCGCACCCTTGTCGAGCTTGGCCTGGCGGGTGGCCTGGTTGAGGCGCTTCTCGACGGTCTCAAGGTCGGCGAGCGCCAACTCGATTTCAACGACGCGTAGATGCTCGATCGGGTCGGAGGGGCCGGTGACGTCGTCGTCGACGAAGGCCCGCAGCACGAACACGATGGCGTCGACCTCGCGGATGTTGGCCAGGAACTTGTTGCCCAAACCCTCACCCTTGGAGGCACCCTCGACGAGGCCGCCGATGTCGACGACCTGGACTGACGCGTGCACGAGCACCTTGGTCTTGCTCATCACGGCAAGCCGGTCGACACGGTCGTCGGGCACCTTGGCCACGCCGATGTTCGGGTCTTTCGTGGCGAACGGGTACGGCGCGGCCAGCGCACCGCCACCCGTGAGTGCGTTGTACAACGAGCTCTTGCCCGCGTTGGGGAGACCGACCAGGCCGAAGCGTTCCATAGCGGCTTCCCACGCTATCGCCGAGGGGTCGCGGAAGATTCGTGCGCACTGCCTGCCGGTTCGGCGATCTCGCCGTACCCAGTGCGGGTATGCCACCCATCCTCACGACTCGCCGCTCCCTCCTCCTCTGCGTGGCGGCGATTGTGGTGGCGGTGCTGGCCGCGCCGGCCGAGCTTCCTACGGCCGGCGCAGGCCAGCCCACTCCGCGGGCCGCCGACGTGCCCACCGGGTGTGTGCAGCACTCTGGCGATCAGGGAGCGGACTACCGCTGTGCTGGCCGGTTCCTCGCCACGCCGAGCGGTCCACACACCTGGGCGGGGCAATGGTTGTTCGTCGACGAGTCGGGCCGTACTCGGCGAGGCACCTGCACGTACCAACTCGGTACGCACCCGACCACGGCGGTCGCCGCCCACCGGGTGGCTGCGTCGCTGCCGAACGACCCCACCGGTCAGCGCAGTGCATACCTGACGTGGAAGTACGGGCAGACCGATGACGACCTCACCGCGGCGGCGATGTGGGTGGTGGCGCACTACTACTCGCAGGACGAGTCGGCACTCGGCGCCGGCCCACTGATCCCGTCGCTGACCGACAACGCGGTGACGGCCGGGTTTCCCGACCTGCAGCGGCGGGCCGTCGATCTCGATGTCGAAGCCGAACGGATGAGCGGTGAGTGGGTGCTGACTGCGTCGCTCGCGCCCGATGGCATGTTGGCGCTGGAGCTGACGACGTCTGCATCGCCCGACGCCGCACCGAGCCCCGTTCCCGATCAGCCGATCTCCGTGCTCGTCAGCGGCAGCGACCTCCCGTTGGCTGCCACCACGAGTGCGGATGGCACGACCACGGTGGCGGTGCCGATCCCGTCATCCGGCACTGTCACCGTGGTCGCCACTGCAGCAGCGCCTGGCCCGGCCGAGGTGTACCTGGGCGAACCGGCGCTGCCCGACGCCGATGGCGCGCAACCGTTGCTGACCGCTGGGCGCGCTGGCGTGGTGCAAGCGACCGTTCGGCTCGACGTCCCCGAACCGACCGATCCGACGCCGACGGATCCGCCGCCGACGGATCCGCCGCCGACCGATCCCGCGGTCGTGGTGCCCCCGCTGCCGCATACGGGAGGTCGTGGCGACGGAGTGGTCGCCTACCTGGCCACCGCCCTGCTGGTGGGCGGCGTCGGCCTCTTGGGCACCCTCCGTCGCCGCGAGCCACAGCGCGAACCAGCGTTCGCGTCGCCCCATCTACACTCACGTGGGTGACGCCGGTTGCCGCTCTCGAACGTGTGGTGCACTGTCTCGACCGAGCTGAACAGTCGGGGTTCAAGGCCAAGGCCTTTGTGCGGGCGCTCGACGTCGTGCGCTCGCTGCCGGCAGATGAACTCGAACACCGGGCAGTGGCGGGCACGCTCACCGAACTCGACGGGATCGGTGACAGCTCGGCCAAGGTCATCCAGCAGGCGCTCGCCGGTGGCGATGTCGCGTACCTCATCGACCTGGAAGCGACGACCGGCGTGCCGATCACGGATGCCGGTGCGGTCTACCGGAACGCACTCCGCGGCGACCTGCACCTGCACAGCCGCTGGAGCGACGGCGCCGCCACGGTCGAGCAGATGGCCCGCACGGCAATCGACCTGGGGCACGAGTACATCGTACTCACCGACCACTCGCCGCGGCTGACGGTGGCCCACGGTCTCAGCGCCGAACGTCTGCAACAGCAGGTCGCCGAAGTGGCCCGGCTGAACGAGGTGCTCGCCCCATTCCGCATCCTCACCGGCATCGAGGTCGACATCCTCGAGGACGGGACGCTCGACCACGGCGACGATGTGCTGTCGCAGCTGGACGTGGTGGTCGCCAGCGTCCACAGCAAGTTGCGGATGCCAGAAGGGCCGATGACCGAGCGCATGGTGCGGGCCATCGAGAACTCGCACGTCGACATCCTCGGGCATTGCACTGGTCGGATGATCGGCAAGCGCGACCCGTCGACGTTCGACCAGGACGCGGTCCTCGCCGCGTGCGCGCAACACCGCACGGCGGTGGAGATCAACTGTCGCCCCGAGCGCCTCGACCCGCCACGGGCCATGCTCCGAGCGGCGATCGACCACGGCTGCCATTTCAGCATCGACAGCGATGCGCACGCGACAGGCCAGCTGGAATGGCAGCCCAAGGGGTGCGATCGGGCGGCCGAGGTGGGGGTCCCGCTCGACCGAGTACTGAACTCGTGGCCGGTAGATGTGCTCATCCGTTGGGTCGCGGGTACCTAGCCCGGTAGCGTGGCAACCTATGTCGAAGAAGACCAAGAAGCGCAAGGCGCGTTTGCGCCGCAGCAAGGCCAACCACGGTAAGCGTCCGAACATGGGGCGTGGCTGACACACCTGTAGCCCCTGTACCCGCCACCCGGCGCGGTACCGAGGCCGACGTCTACCATGGCGTCGAGGTGCCAGATCCGTATCGGTGGCTGGAAGACGGCAATGCTGTCGAGGTCACCGAGTGGGTGGCGGCCCACAACCAGAGAACTCGCGAGGCGCTCGTTGCCAGTCCCGTATGGGGCCGCTGGCACGAGCGCCTTTCCGCGCTCACGGCGCTGCCCACGACGCTGTCGCTCAGCGTGGCTGGTGAGCACCTGTTCGTGATCGAACGCCCGGCCGGCGCCGACCAGTACGTGCTGGTGTTGCGCAGCGCCATCGACCCCAGTGTTCCGCCGCGCACGTTGCTCGACCCCGCCGCACTCGCCGACGACCATGCTGTGGCGATCGACTGGTTCCACCCATCGCCGGACGGCACGCTGGTGGCCATCGGCCTCAGCGAAGGTGGCACGGAGAACTCGGTGCTGCACGTGTTGGAGGTCGCCACCGGGCGTGTGCTGCCGCTGCGCATTCCGAATACGCGCGCGGCCAGCGTCGCCTGGCGGCCAGACGGTTCGGGGTTCTGGTACGCCGTGTACCCGTCGGGCGACGAGTACCACCGCCATATCCGCTACCACTCGCTGACTGCGCCCATCGACGGAGCACCCGCGGCCGTCGACCCGGTGGTGTTCGACCGTCTGCCCACTCCTGAGAGTTGGCCCGATGTCAGCATCAGCGATGACGGCCGATACGTGCTCGTGCACGTGATGGCGGGCTGGACACGCATCGACGTCCACATGTTGGAGGTGGCGTCGGGTGAGTGGACCGTCGTGGTCGCAGGGCAGCAGGCGCAGACGTCGCTGCGAGTCGTCGGCGACGAACTGGTCGGTGTCACCACGCTGGATGCGCCGAACGGCCGCGTGATCCGCGCGGCGTTGACCGACCCCACCACGTGGACCACCGTCGTGGCCGAGCGGCCCGATGTCGTGCTGGGCGCGCACATCAGTTGCGCCGATGAACTTTTGGTGGTCGCCAGCCAGGTGGGAATCGACGTGGTGGAACGCTGGCCCGGTGGCGAGCGCCTCGACCTCGGCGTGGCCAGCGTCGTCGCGCTCGACGCCGCCGACGGCAGGGCGTTCCTCGCCCGGGGCACGTTTGGCGCACCGATCGACGTGCACCGCTTCACTGCGGCCGATGGCGTGCGGTCGTGGGGTGCCGTCCCCGATGCGACGCTGTTGCCGCAACTCAGCGTCACGCAGATCCAGTACCCGTCGCTCGACGGCACGCTGATCCCGATGTTCGTGGCCCACCGCGTGGACATCGTGCCGAGTGCCGACACCCCGTTGATCCTCACCGGCTACGGCGGGTTTGCGATCGCCGAGTCGCCCGTGTGGATGCCGAACCTGGCTGCGTGGTGCGCAGTGGGTGGCGTGTATTGCATCGCCGGCCTGCGCGGTGGTTATGAGTACGGCGAGGCGTGGCACCTGGCCGGTCGCCGCGCGAACAAGCAGCACGTGTTCGACGACTTCCACGCTGCGGCCGACTGGTTGGTGGCCGAGGGCTACACCAGTCGCAATCTGCTGGCGTTGCACGGTGGCAGCAACGGTGGTCTGCTGATGGGGGCGGCCGTCACGCAGCGCCCCGACCTCGCGCCGGTGGTGTGGTGCGCCGTGCCGTTGCTCGACATGATCCGCTACCCGCAGTTCCTCATCGCCCGCCTCTGGACCGACGAGTACGGCGACCCCGACGTGGTGGAGGAGTTCGGCTGGTTGCACGCGTACTCGCCGTACCACCACGTGACCGAAGGTCGCGCGTACCCGGCGGTGCTGTTCACCACAGCCGAGGGCGACACCCGCGTCGACCCCTGTCATGCGCGCAAGATGGCCGCCGCGCTCACGTGGGCGAGCACTGGCCAGGACGAACGACCGATCTTGTTGATGCAGTCCGGCCGCGCCGGGCACGGGGTGGGTAAGCCGGCGTCGATGCGCGTGATGGAGGGTGCCGACGTGCTGGCGTTCTTCTGCCGCCAACTCGGCTTCGAGCCTTCACTGTGATGGTGCTGCCATGACGACGGTCGGCGAGTTGGTGGTGGCGTCAGCGATTGAGCCATGGCAGCGTCTTGGGCTGCACGTGAACGACGGCCGCGCTCGTGTGGGCGGCATCGTGCTGCGCTTCGTCGAACCCGTCGGCGCGAGCGGTGTCGTCGGTTGGGGATTGGTGGGTGCGCCCGACACATCGGTCACCGACATCGACGGTCTTGCCACGCACCACCTCAACGTGCCGCCAGAGGTGGGTTCGGGTGACGATCTGGGTCTGATCGGCTTCGACCATCAGGTGGTGCTGACCTCATCGCTCGCCCGCACGTGTGGGGCGATCGAGCATGCCACCGGTGCGCCGCTGAAACGGGTGCGTGAGGCCGGCGCCGCACGTCAGGGGTTCCACCGTCTCGGCGAACTGATCGTCGAGGTCGTTGAATCGCCGCAGGTCACGGCACCCACCACATCGTTCTGGGGCTTCGTGTGGAACGTCACCGATCTGTTCGCACTCTGCGAACGGCTCGGCCCGGATGTGGTGAGCGCTCCGAAGCCAGCAGTGCAGCCCGGGCGGTTCATCGCCACGGTTCGCTCCGGTCTTGGCCTGGGGCTACCGGCCGCCCTGATGACCCCTGATGTCAGGCCCTAGGATTGACGGCGTATGTCGGGAAGCCATCGCACTCTCGCACTCGCGCTCGTGGGCGTGATGGTGCTGTTCGGGCTGGCGAAACTGGTCGACGACGAACCCAAGTACAGCGCTGCCTCTGACGTGGCGAACAGCCTGCCGGGCCCGCAGACCACGGACGGTCCGATCACCAGCGACTCGATCACCGACGAGGCCGACGGCGATGCGTCCACCACGACCGCCGCCACCGTCGCTGCTCCGGACTCGACGGCCCCGGTGCTCGCGGTCAACGCCGACTGCCCCGACACGCCACACGCGGCGAT
>CAIXHI010000432.1 GCA_903919215.1 uncultured Acidimicrobiaceae bacterium | reverse complement strand
GGCGATGGCCTCGACGCCCTCACGTGTGTAGACGGTGAGCTGCAACCCGGCAGCGAGCGCCGTCGCGGTCTGAGCGGGCGGTTGTTCACTGAGCACGAGGATCGGGGCCTTGACTCCGGCTGCCCGCAGCACCACACCCTCCTGGACGAGCGCCACACACAGACCGTGCGCGCCTCCCGCCAGCGCAGCGCGAGCCGCCAGTACCGAGCCGTGGCCGTAGCCATCGGCCTTCACCACGGCCCATGTCTGTGCCGGAGCGACGACGCTCGCGATCTCGCGCACGTTGTGCTCGATGGCCGCCGCCGACACCTCAGCCCACGCCCACCTGCTCATGCCAACGCTGCCAACACCAGCGGCAGGTGTTCGGCGATATCGCCCGCCACCATCCCCCGTTCTGCGGCGAGTGCCGCAGCACTTCCGTGCAACCAGGCGCCTGCGGCAGCGGCCTCGAACGCCGGCACACCAGCCGCCAGCAGCGCCCCGATCATGCCGGCGAGCACATCACCCGTACCGGCGGTCGCCAGTCGGGCATCACCAGCGGTGCTCACCAATACATCGCCGTCAGGATCGGCCACCACCGTCGCCGAACCCTTCAGCAGCACGACGCAACGGGTCTGCTCGGCCAGACGCCGTGCGGCCATCAACCGATCGGCGATCGGCGCCGAGCCATACAGCAGCGTGTACTCGCCATCGTGCGGGGTGAGCACCGTCGGCGCAGTCCGCGCACGCAGCAACGCCGCCGCGCCCTGCGCGTTCCAGGCCATCGCGAACAGCCCATCGCCGTCGATCACGGTGGGCGCTGGCGCCTCAACCGCCAATCGGCGCACCTGGGCACAGTGATCGTCGCCACGACCGAGACCGGGACCGAGCACCAGCGCGTGGAACCGATCGAGCGACTCGAGTACCTCCGTTGCCCACTCGCCACCCAGCAAGGGTCGTTGCACCACTTCCACCGGTGCATTCGGGGCCATTGTGCCCGGCGAGGAAAGGTGCACCATCCCGGCACCGGCCCGCATCGCGGCACCGGCGGCCAGACACGCCGCGCCGGTCATCCCCGGACTACCGGCCACGACCCGCACAGCCGAACGCCACTTGTGGGCGCTGACCGTGCGCGTCGGCACCCACGCGGCGACGTCGGATGGTTCGACCAGCCATGCGCGACAGTGCTGGTCGACGCCGTCGCCGAGGCCGATGTCCGCGAGTTCCACCTCACCCGCGAGTTCGCTGCCGGGCGCCAACAGCAGTCCGGGCTTCAACGCCGCGAAGGTGACCGTGCGCGTCGCGGCCAGTACGTCGCCGGGAGTCTCACCGTTGACCGCGTTCACACCGCTGGGCACATCGACCGCGAGGACGGGTGTATCGCCCACGTCGGGCGGGTTCCAGGTACCTCGAAAGCCGGTGCCGTACGCAGCGTCGATGACGAGGTGCGCCGCGCTCAGCGCGGGCGGGCAGTCGGCTGCGTCGTGGACATAGACCTTGACACCCTTGGCGGCCAGCAGTCGAGCAGCCACCCTGCCGTCGGCGCCGTTGTTCCCCGTGCCGGCGATCACGTGCACGGTGCGCCCGTAGGTGCCGCCCATCAACCGGATCGCGGCGCGGGCGACGGCTGCACCCGCACGGTCGATGAGCACGTCGACAGAGTCGGAGGCGCCGTCGTCGACGACACGCATCTCCTCGGGGGTCACGATCGGGAGCACGGTGCGAGCCTACGCCCGCAGCCACCACCGCAAACTCGGCCGGATCACTCGGCGACGACGTAGGCGATGGCGATCAGGTCGGAGTGGGTGAGGCTCAGGTGCCACGAGGTGATGCCCCGGTTCACCGCCAGTTCGAGTGCCCGACCGGTGATCTGCAACGACGGCACGCCGCTGTCGGCACGTTCGACCCACACCTCGTGGAACCCGAACGCTCCCAGCCCGAGTCCCATCGCCTTCATCACCGCTTCACGCGCCGCGAAGCGGGCAGCGAGCGACGGCACAGGGTCGAGCTTGGGAGCGACGTAGTCGAGTTCGATCTGTGTGAACAGGCGCCCACGCATCGTCGGCGTACGAGCGAGCGAAGTGCGGAACCGCTCGATGTCGACGGCATCGACGCCGATACCCCTGATGCCCATGCTCAACGCCGCCAGTGATCGGCGGATTCGGAGATCGGCAGGATCAGCAGATCGACCACGGACAGGTCGGCCAAGAGATCGTCGCGGAACGCACCCTCGGTCTCGGTCACCCAGTCGACGAGGCGGTCGTAGCGACGGTCGTACCCCTGCAGCACACCGCGCACGGCAGCGACCAGCAGGCGATCGTGGAAGCGCACATGCAGCAACGTGATCCCTGTGCAGAGACCACTCTTGACCTCCGGCACCATGATCACGGTGCGTCCGTCGCTACGGCCACGGGCCACCAGCACATTCCGCTCACTCGCCACCCGGCGTTTGGTGCCGCGCAGTTGCGAGTTGTGTTCGACACGACTGGGCACATCTCGCGACATGCCGCCGCGGTCGACGATCGAGATCGTCGCACCGTGCGCCGGGTTCCCTTCGATGGCGTAGCGGGTGTAGCCCACCACCGACTCCACAGCCGGGTCGAGGTCGGCCAGCACCTTGAGCGTCGTGTAGCTGAGACGATCGCGACCTGCGCCGGCAGCGAGCACCTCCTGCACGAGCTGGCGGTCGAGCACGCCCTCGTCGTTACGGCTGATACCGACGGTGACGGTCTTGGCCTGATGCTTGATCGCATCGACGGGGCGGCTGCGTTCCTCGATGGCTCGCGTCAGCGCCGCCGTCAGGTCGTCGATGAGGCCGCCGGGTGTGGCGATCTTGCCAGTGGCGTGCTGGTACTGCTCGAGTGGCGACTCACTGGCCAAGTCGCGCAGCAGACCAACGAGACGCACGGCCGTCGACGCCTCGAGGTGTCCGTCGTACGTGGCAAGGCGCAGACCTTCGTAGAACTTCTCGGCGTGCACGCCGATGTTCGAGCGCACAGTGCGCAGCACCTCGTCGCCCGCCTCGTGGGCCGCAAGCGCGTGGTCGATGACCTCACGCGCCTCACGTAACGGACGGGCCGACGCATCGATCGCCAACGCGGCCTCGTAGCCGAACAGGTGGCCCACCATCGCCGAGAGCACGAAGGCCAGCGCCGGATCCACCGACGGAACGGTGAGCACAGCAGCAGCAGCGGCAAATCGCCCGTCGCCCTCGGTGGCCACCACGATCGGGGTGGCCTTGTGCGCCTTGTAGATGGCGACTTCCTTGGCCACATCGTCGGCAGTGCCGCCCATCAGACCAGCAGCGCACACCAGGATCAGCGGCTCGCTGGAGAGATCGATGTGCTTCTTGTTCTCGGTGACGTCGCAGGCGATCGACTTGTAGCAGAGCTCGCTGAGCTTGATCCGCACCTCTTCGGCGGCAACGACGTTGGGGCCGCTGCCGACGATCGCCCAATAGCGCTTGGGCGGTGCGAAACGGCGGGCGGTCTCGGCGATAGCGGGGCGGGTGGCGATCACTGCGGTCATCGCGTCGGGCAGTTCGCGCAGCGACCGCAAGATGTCGTGACGCCGCTGAGCGGTGCCCTTACCGGCAGCCTCGGCGATGGCGCAGGCCAGCAGGACACCCGCCGCAACCTGCGCATAGAACGCCTTCGTGCTGGCAACACTCATCTCCACGTCGCGGCCATCGCTGGTGTACATCACACCATCGGCCTTGTCGGTGAGATCGCTGTTGCGGCGGTTGACGATGGCCAACACCAGCGCGCCACGACCGCGGGCGAGATCGACTGTCCGGTTCGTGTCGGTGGTGGTGCCGCTCTGACTGACGGCGACGATGAGCGTGTCGCTCATGTCGAGGCGCAGATGGAACCCGGACAACTCGGTGGCGGTGATGTCGTCGATGTCGAGTTGCTCATCGGTGAGGACATCGAGCACCGCGGCCATGCTGCGGCCGGCGACGGCCGCCGTGCCCTGACCGATGACCCGCACCTTGGTGATGGTGCCGTCGGCCAACCGTTGCGCAATGGCTGCGGGCAGCGAGCGCTCGCCCACATCGGCACGCAGACCGTGCTCCGTGTCGACAATCTTGGCGCGTAGCGTCTTGCGGAAGCTGTTCGGCGCCTCGCAGATCTCCTTCAGCAGGAAGTGCGGAGCGTCGCCGCGATCGATGTCGCGGGTGGTGACCTGAGCGGTGACGAGTTCACTCGCCGACAGCGGGAGGTCGGTGCCGTCGTAGGCCATCCGGCGGATGCCCTCGAGCGACCCGGCTTTGGCGCCGTCGATCACGAACACCTGACCACGGCTGCCTGATGGCGACGCCGTTTCCCCGTCGACGCGCAGGAAGTGAGCGGTCTCTTCCACCACGCCGTACGGCTCGCTGGCGACGATGAACATGTCGTCGCCGAGGCCGACATACAGCGCCTGGCCACTGCCGCGCAGCGCGAGAAAGACCTGCTCGGGCGCATCGGCCGACGCCGCGGCGATGGCGACGCTGCCGTCGAACTCGGCAACGGTGCGACGGAACGCCTCGGTGAGGTCGGTGCGTACACCGCGTGCACCATCGCGAGCGTGCAACGCCATCACTGCAGGGATGACCTTCGCGTCCGTGGTGATCGGGCCAGCGAGGCGCAGCGAGTGGTTGACCTTGATGTCGGCGTGGTTGTCGACGTCGCCGTTGAGCACCGCCACCGTGTAGCACTGATCGTGCTGACCGGCAGCGGACTGTTCGGTCTGCTCACCATTGACCGGGTGGCAGTTGGGTTCGCTGATGATGCCGACACTCGCCCAGCGGGTGTGACCCAGCACCGACACCCTCGCAGCCGGGCTGGCCAGCGCGAGGCGCAACAGAGCATCACCCTTCGCCGCTGAGCGCAGTGCCTTGACGTTGTCGCCCAATTCACCGATCTCCGCCGCCGCCTTGTAGACGAACCCGAGGCGATCGCCAGCGACCCGCACCGAACCGCTCTGGAACAACGGGTCGTGGTTGCGCTGAGCCACCTGTGCAGCGAGCGAAGGGTCTGCGAGGTCGAGACCATGGCCCCACACCAGCACGTGGATACCTGCGCTGTCGCGACCGCGCACTTCCATGCGATCGATCGCTGAGAGAGCCTGCTGGATGGCCAGGTACCCGGCGACGGCCGACTCACCCGCATCGCGACCGGCAAGGTCGGCCACTGCATCGGCCGTGCGCAGTCGGTCCTTGCGGACGGACCACACGCGATCACGGGCGGCCAGGAGTTCAGCGTTGATCTCCTCGATCTCGTCAGCCGACAACGTGGTGGCGTCGAGCGAACCTTCGAGGTCGGCGATGCGCCCATCGAGCTGATCGAGTCGGGCCCCAATACCAGCGATCAGTTCACTTCGCCCGACGAGCGCCAACACGCCTGGGACGCCGTGCAGCAACCGATCGACCTCGCCCACCAGCGGCGCGGCAGCGGCCAGGGTCGGCGCCGCGACTGCCCGATCGAGCAGCGCGAGCAACTCACCGGGAGCGGGCGCGGGACGGACCGCTGGACGGGAAACGATGGCCACGATGCCGCACATGGCGGACAGGTTACCGAGGTGACCGGCGGCCGGTGGTGCGGCAGCGGCGTGCAGACCCGGTCAGCCGAAGCGGCTGAGCACGATCGCCGCAAGATCGTCAGCGACGGCACGAGCCGACTCGTCGGTGGCGGCCTCGACCATCACTCGGATCAGCGGCTCGGTTCCACTGGCGCGCACAAGGATGCGACCGTCACCGTGAAGCCGCTGCTCGGCTGCCGCGATCTCGGCGTCCAGTTCAGCGGCCACGTTCGGGTGCCGCTGTGCCACCTTCACGTTCACCAACACCTGCGGGTAACTGGTCATCACCTCGGCGGCAAGCTCGGCCAGCGAACGGTGATGGTGGTGCACGAACTGTGCCAGACGCAGACCTGCCAACAGACCGTCGCCCGTAGTGGCCAGGTCGCGGTAGATGATGTGGCCGCTCTGCTCGCCGCCGACGCTGAACCCACCGGCATCGAGCGCTTCGAGCACATATCGGTCGCCCACCGCGGTGGTGACGACTTCGATACCGGCGACCGCCATCGCCTTGTGGAAGCCGAGGTTGCTCATCACCGTCACCACCACGGTGTCGCGGTGCAGGCGGCCCTCCTCACGCAACAACAGCGCGGCGAGCGCGATCAGACGGTCGCCATCGACGACACGGCCGAGGTGATCGACAGCGATGACCCGATCGCCGTCACCGTCGAACGCTAGGCCCATCGAGGCCCCTGCCGACAGCACCGCAGCCGACAGTGTCTCGGTGTGCGTGGCACCACAGTGGTCGTTGATGTTGCGACCGTCGGGCTGATCGTGGATGACGATGACCTCGGCGCCCAGCGCCCGAAATGCTGCCGGAGCGACCAGCGACATCGCCCCGTTGGCGCAGTCGAGCACGATGGACAGACCATCGAGTTGTTCGGTGAGGCCCACCACGTGCTGCAGGTACCGGGCGGCTTCGTTCGAATGCGCGGCCACCACATCGTGGCCATCGATGAACTCGCCGATGTGCACCGGATCGAGTACCGCCTCGATGGCACGTTCGACAGCGTCGGGCAACTTGGTACCGCCCGAGGCAAAGATCTTCACACCGTTGTCGCGCCATGGATTGTGCGAGGCGGTGATCATCGCCGCCGGGCAACCGTGCTGCTCGGCCAACCAGGCGAGAGCCGGTGTGGGGACCACGCCGAGCGACACAGGTTGCGCACCGCCAGCAGCCAGCCCAGCCACGAGCGCGGCCTCCAGCGCTGCACCGGACTCGCGGGTGTCGCGGCCGATCAGCCACGCGCCGCCGCCCAGCACTTGGGCCGCCGCCAAACCGAGCGCGGCAACGTACTGCGGGGTCAGCACCGTGAGGGCTTCAGCGCGCACGCCGTCGGTCCCGAACTTCAGTGACATGTTCGCGCCCTCCCGGTCGAAAACGGCGACGGCGCCCCGGGCCGAGGGCCGCGGGGCGCCGTACGCAACAACATCAACGCTTGGTGTACTGCTTGGCCTTACGGGCCTTGACAAGACCGTACTTCTTGCTCTCCTAGCGACGCGGGTCGCGGGTGAGCAGGCCGGCCTTCTTCAGGGCCGGACGGGTCTCGGGATCGAGTTCGATCATCGAGCGGGCGATCGCCATGCGCAGTGCGCCGGCCTGACCGCTGATACCGCCACCGTGCATGGTGGCGTCGACGTCGTAGGTCTCTTCCAGGTTCAGTACGCGGAGCGCCTCAGTGACCGTCATGCGCTGCATGGCGGTGGGGAAGTACTGATCGAAGGCTTTGCCGTTGATCGTGTGGATGCCGGTGCCGGGACGGAGGCGGGCGCGAGCCACAGCTTCCTTACGACGGCCTGTGGTCTGGGTGAGCGGCTTAGTGGCCATGTTGTGCTTCTACCTTCCAGCGCTTCAGCGGGCCTTGGCCGCGGCGAGTTCGAGGGCGACGGGGTTCTGTGCACCGTGCGGGTGCGCAGCACCGGCGTACACCTTGAGCTTCTTGATCTGCTGACGGCCGAGCGGGCCGTGCGGCAGCATTCCGCGGATGCTGCGGCGGATGGCCTCGGCAGCATCGCGGTTGAGCAAGTTGGCATACGTCTCGGACTTGATACCGCCGGGGTAACCGGTGTGGCGGTACACGCCCTTGAGTGCTGCCTTGTTCTTGGTCAACACGATCTTCGACGCGTTGATGATCACCACGTGATCACCCGTGTCGATGTGCGGGGCAAACGTCGGCTTGTGCTTGCCGCGGAGCACACGAGCAGCCTCGGTGCACAGACGGCCGAGCACGAGACCTTCGGCATCGATCACGTGCCATGCACGAACGATCTCGCTGGCCTTCGGGCTGTAGGTAGTCATCTCATTCGTCCTTCACACGCGAATACGCCCGACAACCGACCGGCCGCGGGTGCGGGCGGTGACTGCTGCCAGGGAACCGTGAAATGATACGGGGCAACGCCGGGAAATCGGCATACGACACTGCGAACTTCGCGAAACTCCCGCTCACGACGTCGGATATCCGACTTCCCACAGCACCAGACCATGTGGTGGCGCCACTTGACCCGCTCCATGGCGGTTCTGCCGCAACAGGATGCCGCGCATATCACCGGCATGCAGTTTGCCCGTCCCGACCTCCACGAGCGTGCCCACGATCGAGCGCACCATCTGGTGGCAGAACGCAGTGGCTCGAATTTCGAAGCGCAACAACCCGGGCACATCGCCGGGCACCTCGCGCCACTGGGCACTGATCACCCGGCGAGTCATGATCGGCTCGCGCACTCCCTCAGAGACCGCCGGTCGACGACAGAATGAGGAGAAGTCGTGTTCGCCGATCAGCGGATCACATGCCAGGTTCATCGCCCACAACCGCAGCGGCTCGTGCACGTGCCAGGCCGTACGGGCCACGAACGGGTTGGACGTCGGCCCGTTGATGATGTGGTAGCGGTATTGGCGATAGGTAGCACCGAAACGAGCATGGAACTTGGGGTCGTCGCACCACTGCAGATCGCGGACCGCGATCGACGGCCCGCACATCTTGTTCAACCGACGCTGCAACGAGATGAGGTCCATCCGCGGCGGAAGATCGAGGCTGACGACCTGACCCCACCCGTGCACACCGGTGTCGGTGCGACCGGCGCCCACGGGGTCGACCGGACCCCGAGCCACCTTCTCCAGGGCGACGCGCAGTTCGCCCATGACCGTGCGGGCGTTCGTCTGCTCGGCGAAGCCGTGAAAATCGGTGCCGTCGTAGGCAACGGTGAGTCGTGCTCGGCGGGCCACAGATGTCAGCCTACGGTGGCCGCCGGGCTGAGCCGATCAGCAGTGGGTGCACTGGTGGCTGCCAGAAGCGCGGCACCCAACTGATCCCAGATCGGCTGGAACGCGGCGGCTGTCGGACCGTTGAGGATGACCACGAACTCCACCTCGTCGGCGCCGACAACGAAGTAGCCGCTCAACGACTTGACGTCCTTCAACGACCCGGTCTTGCCCTGCAGCACCTCGATCAGACCCGCTTTGGTGAAGTAATCGGCGAGGGTCGAGCCATCCTGCCCAGCGCGGGCCAGCCCGGCGCCGACAGGGTCGCCAGCAGTCCCGCGTATCAGCACGGCCATCATCGTCGAGCAGGTGAGAGTGTTCTCGCGGCTGAGTCCTGAGCCGTCGGCGAGGAGCAGGCCCGCGACTGGGACGCCCCACGTGGTCAGTTTCTGGGTGATCGCCGCCAGGCCGTCGACCCGTGTGGCCTTCGTGGCCACCACCTTGCCGATTTCCTTGACCAACATCTCGGCCGTCAGGTTGTCGCTGGTGGCGAGCATCTCGTTGAGCAGGTCGCTGAGCGGGGCCGACTGCACAGAGGCGAGCACCCCGACGCCCACGGGAGCTGTGCCCACCTTGCTATCGCTGGCGACCGTGACGCCCTTGGCCTTCAACACGACGTTGAACGCCCGTGCGGCGGCGAGCGCCGGATCCTTGCCAATGACACCGGCCTTGGTGGTCGAATCATTCAGGACCAACGCCCCGACCGGAACGCCATCGGCAACAGCGCGGATGTCCGCCGACCAACCGGGCGGATAGGTCTCTGCGTCGTAGCGACTGCCGTCGCCGATGATGCTGCCCGTGATGGAGGTGACCCCGGCGGCCTTCAGCGCGTCCACAAGGGCTTCCACACTGGTCGCGTGCAGCGGCGGGCGTTTGTGCGTCGCGGTGACCTTGGTGTACCAGGCCTCGCTCAGTACCGGGTCGCCACCGCCGACGAGGTACACATCGCCGTTGATCACACCTGAGACCGGGGCGGGGCCAACCACCTGGGTGGTGAACGTCGCGCCGGGGCCGAGCACGTCGAGTGCCACTGCGGCGACCACAATCTTCAGGTTGCTTGCAGGGACCACAACGAGATCGGGGTTCACCGACTTGACCACCTGGTCGTTGATCCCCAACGCGGCACACGAGGTGCCATCGATGGCACCCAGCAGTGCTGCAGCAGCAGCCACCAGCGCAGTCCCGCGGGCATCGGTCGCGAGCGTGCCCGGAGCGCGGCGCACCGAGAGCAAGGGACTCGCCAGTGGAATCGGGGCCACGACCGTGACCGCACCTGCGTCGGTGGAGATACTCACCGTCGCAACCTTCGAGTTCGCCACCCACGCCAGAGCGCCGAGCCCGACAGCAGGGAGTGCAGCGACAACGCACACGACCGCGAGTGGGCTTCGAGCGCGGCGCGGCATGGTGACCGATTCTACGAGGTGGCACCGTCGCCAGGGCAGCATGCCTCCGGAGGTCAGCGGATGTGGTCGATGGCCTCAGCCAGCGCCAACTTGGTGTCCCGCGTGTCGTATTCGGCGAAGCGAACCGCGAAGGCCGACCGCGCCGCAAGACGGCGTTGGTCGATCCGTTCGCTCAAGCGGCCCATTCCCAGCAGCACCCGGTGGTCGACCCCACGGAGCTGCAGTTCTTCTGCGAACGCGCTCAACTGCGCGACGTGCACCTCTGCATCCTGATGCTGCCCCAGGTTGTCCTGTAGCAACTTCAGTCGCTTGACGAACTGACGCTGCGGTTGGGCAGGCATCAGGCTGGCGAAACACTCCAGCAGATAGCGCAGGCGCTTGGCATCGCGCCGCAGGTCGTGCAACTGCGCGGCTGGCGACTCGGCGGTGATCAGCCGACCGTTCTGGAGCAGCAACCGATGCGCGCGCAACACCAAGTTGGCCACTGATGCACCCAACGGTTGGTGACCGAACTCGCCCAACTCGGTGTGCTCCGTACGCAGCCAGCGACGCCACTCCGCCACGATCTGTCGGTTCGCATCGTCATTCAGCGTCACCGCCACCTGTCGGTAGGCAGCGTCGAGTCGCTCGCTCAGGAGCGTCTTCAGTGGCTCCAGATCGGCGATCACCGAGGCGTCGAGACCGGCGGTGTAACGCCCCCATTCCATGAGGTGCACTTCCAGGTCGCGAGCATCGGACGTAGCGCCGGCCAGCCGACCGAGTCCCGCTCTGGCAGCCTCAGCCTCGGCATCGGGCAGCACCTGGCGACCCGCCGTGAGCAGTGAGCGAGTGCGGCGGATGGCCACTCGGAAATCGTGCAAGAACTCAGGGTCGGTGCGATTGGCAACACCGTCCCACGTGGCTTCCACGAGCGACGCGAGGTGATCGAGCACCAGTCGGAACCCGTCCGCCGAACGGATCTCCGGATCGAGCGGCACCGTCGGCGAGTTATCGAACCGCACGGGCGGGCGGTCGAGCGCCGCCGTCGCGAGGTCTCCCGCCGAACCGCGCCGCCGCGGCACACCGGCACCGGTGAGGCGGGCGACGAGTTCACGGGCGAAACGTCGATGGCCGGCAACGCGGTGCACCTCCAGCAACGCCAATCCGGTGATCGCCGAGTCGGCGACACGGAGTCGCTCGTGCCGAACGAGCCTCGCGATCAAGGCGCCATCGGCGCCACGGATCACACCCTCGGTGCGGGTCGAGGTGAACGACTGCGACGCCAACAACACCCGCGTGCCCATGAGCGGAGCGATCTGATCGCGGATGGGTCCTGCCGGAAGGCTGCCGGGAAGCCGGGGAACGATGCGACCGGGCAGCGGAGCTTCCATCATCTCGTCGCCGAGCACGACCAGTCGGCGCCCGCCAGGTGACTCGATCTGCAGCACCAACCCAGCGGTGCGGATACGACCGTCAAAAGTGTCGAGCACGGTGCACGTGGCCCGTCGCGCCGGCAACCAGGCGACCTCAGCGTCGTCAAGCAGCCGCTCCGCCACCACGCGCGCGTCACCAGCCACTGCGAACAGGGTCACGTCACGCATACGGTCACCGTACAAGCGATTGCGGCGCAGAACACAATGCCCGCTCCCCGTTCTCGTTGCGTTCACCCGATGACGCCCTCGACGACGCGGTCGTTCGTCGGATTCCGTCGCCGCTGACGACTGACCTCGCCGAAAACGGCAACCGGGCGCCGCCCCGAAAGGCGACGCCCGCTGCTCAGTTCAGTGCGTGCGAACTCAGACGAGTTCGATACGAGCCATCTGGGCGTTGTCGCCCTGACGCGGGCCGAGCTTGAGGATGCGCAGGTAGCCACCGTTGCGCTCGGCGTAGCGCGGGGCCACATCGGCGACGAGCTTGTGCGTCATTTCCTTGTCGCCCAGGTAGCCCTGGATCTGGCGGATGCGGTGAATACGCGCGGGGCCTTCGTCCTGAGCCTTCTTGGCCTTGGTGATCAGCTTCTCGGCGATGGGACGCAGGGCCTTGGCCTTGGCCTCGGTGGTGACGATCGCCTCAGCGGCGATCAGCGATGCGGCCAGGTTGGCCATCATCAGTCGTTGGTGCTGCGAGCTGCCGCCGAAATTGGGGCCTCTGCGGGGTGTTGCGGGCATGGTGTGGTTCTCCTCTTACAGCGTTCTGTACTCAGCCGCGCAGCGTCAAGCCGCGCTCGTCGAGCTTCTGCTTCACTTCGTCCAGGCTCTTCTGCCCAAAGTTGGTGATGTTCAGCAGGTCATCTTCGGTCTTGGTGAGCAGTTCGCCCACCGTGTTGATCTGAGCGCGCTTGAGGCAGTTACGCGGGCGCTCGGACAGGTCGAGATCTTCGATCGGGAGATCAAGATCCGGGGAGGTGCTGGCGGTGCTGGCCACTTCGCCGAGCTCAAGACCCTGCGGCTCGTCGCTCAGATCGGCGATCAGTGCCACCAGCGAACGCAGTGTGTCGCCGGCCGAGGCCAACGCTTCACGCGGCGAGATGCTGCCGTCGGTCTCGATGTCGATGACGAGGCGCTCGAAGTTCGTGCTCTGCTCAACGCGAGTGGGCTCGATCTCGAACATCACGCGGCGCACCGGCGAGAAGATCGCATCGATCGGCACGACGCCGATGATGCGGTTCTGCGTGTCGCGGTCGCTGGACAGGTAGCCACGGCCGCGGCCGACGGTGAGGTCGACAGCAAGACGAGCCTTCGCGTTCAGCGTGGCGATGACGATGTCCTTGTTGAGGATCTCGATCTCGGTGGGGCACTTGATATCGCCGGCGGTGATGACCGCCGGGCCACGAACATCAAGACGCAGAATCATGTCCTCGTCCGAGGTGCTGGTGACCACGACGTCCTTGATGTTCAAGATGACGTCGGTGACGTCCTCACTCACACCCTGGATGGTGTCGAACTCGTGCAACGCGTCGTCGAAACGCACCGCCGTGATCGCTGCACCAGGGATGCTGGAGAGCAGGCAACGGCGCAGTGAGTTGCCGATGGTGTGACCGAACCCAGGCTCGAGCGGACCGACGGCGAACCGTTGGCGCGTGGAGTTGTCGTCGCCGATGGCTTCGACGGTGGGGCGCTGGATGACGAGCATGAAGGGTGCCTCTGAACGGGAAAAGTAGCTGGATTACTTCGAGTAGAGCTCGACGATGAGGGACTCGCGAACGGGCACGTCGATGTGCTCACGCTGCGGAAGATCGCGCACGGTGACCTGCTTGCCTCCGTCACCGACCTCGAGCCAACCGACCACCTTGCGGTCGAGAACGTCGAGGTTGTGCTGGATGACAATCATCGCCTGTGCCTTGGCCGACAGTGCAACGACGTCGCCCTTCTTCACGCGATAGCTGCGGATGTCGACGCGCTTGCCGTTGACCAGGATGAGACCATGGCTGACGAACTGACCCGACTGCGGCCGCGTACTGGCGAAGCCAGCGCGAAAGACGATGTTGTCGAGACGCTGCTCGAGCAGACGCAGCAGGTTCTCACCGGTCGGGCCCTGCAAACGCACGGCTTCGTCGTAGGTGTTGCGGAACTGACGCTCGAGGACGCAGTAGATGTACTTCGCCTTCTGCTTCTCCTGCAGTTGCGCGAGGTACTCGCTGCCGGCGTTGCGGCGACGGGTACGGCCGTGCTGACCCGGGGGGAAGGGACGACGCTCGAGCGCCTTGCGCCCCTTGTCGTTTTCAAAGATGTTGATGCCGAGGCGACGCGAAATGCGCACCTTCGGGCCGGTGTAACGAGCCATGTGAGATCAGGTCCTGCGACGCTTCGGCTGGCGGCAGCCGTTGTGGGGTACGGGGGTGACATCCTTGATCGAGGTGACCTCGATGCCGGTGTTCTGAATGCTGCGAACTGCAGTGTCGCGGCCCGAACCCGGGCCCTTCACCTGCACTTCGACGCGGCGCAGGCCATGCTCCATCGCAGCGCGGGCGGCCTTCTCGGCTGCCATCTGTGCGGCGAACGGCGTGCTCTTGCGCGAGCCCTTGAAGCCCACACCACCGGAGGACGCCCACGAGATGACGTTGCCTTCGGTGTCGG
>CAIXHI010000431.1 GCA_903919215.1 uncultured Acidimicrobiaceae bacterium | reverse complement strand
GTCGGCACAGATCGCGTTCCACGCTCTCGCCAGGCCAGAGTTGTTCCGCGGTATCAAGGTCGTCACCAACAACCACTTCGACCAGGATGGGTTGGCCGCAGCGTTCGCCCTGACGCACCCCGTCGCTGCCCGAGACCGGCGCGATCTGGTGATCGACGTGGCCCGTGCTGGCGACTTCGGCACGTTCGTGTCGCGCGTTGCGGCCCGTATCGCAATGACCCTCGCGACGCTTGACGACGACGAGCGTTCGCCACTCCCCAGCGCCGTGTTGTCGGCACCGTATGCAGAGCGCTGTGGCGAGCTCTACGAATGGGCGCTTCCCCGCTTCACCGACATGCTCGACCACCCCGAACGGTGGCGCGACCTGTGGGCCGACGAAGATGACCACCTCAGCGCAAGCCTGCTGGCGATCGAGTCGGGGCGTGTCCGGTTGGAGGAACGACCGGAGATCGCTGTCTTCACCATCGATGATCGTCCGGCACTGCCATCATCCCGCTTCACCGTCGCAACCGCCGAGCCACTCCACCCGATGGCGATGTACCGCAGCACCGATCGACTGCTCGTCGCCGTCGTTGCCGGTCGCCGCTACCGACTGGAGTCTCGCTATGAGACCTGGGTGATGCTGACGTCTCGCGTGGTCACCCCACGGCGCGACCTGCGCGGTCTCGCCGCAGAGCTCACGTCCCTCGAGCCTCGGGGCGCACATTGGCGAGCGGATGCCCCAGACGCGCTGACCCCATTCCTGCAACTGGAACCGGGCGTCGAGAGCGATCTCGAGCCGGAGCAGTGGCTGACGGTCGTCGAGCGGTACCTCCGCACGGCACCAGCCGCCTGGGACCCGACCATGCCGTGAGATGCTCGGCGGTTAGCGCGCGGCGACGAGCGCGATCTCCAACTTCCACTCCGGACGAGCGAGCGCTGGCACCGTGACGAGCGTGCTGGCCACACGGTGGCCGAACAGGTGCCGGTCGCGAGCCGCCATCACGACGCCGAGCGACGGGAGGTGCTCGACGACCACGTATGTGGTGACGGAGATGACGTCGCTGGGACTCATGTCGGCCTCCTCCAGCAACGCCAGCAAGTTGCCCCACACGACATCGGCCTGTTCGGCAATCGAGGCCGGCACCACACCGTTGGGTGCGATGGGCACCACACCGCTGGTGTAGAGCCAGTTCGACGGCGACTCGACGACGATGGCATGCGCGTAGTTGGCTGCCGGTAGCGCAATGGTGGCGGGGGCGATCTCGCGGTTCACCGTGCCAGTGTGGCACGCCCCTAACCTGAGGGGATGACGCCCGCCCGCACCATCGACGGCATTGAGCTGACCCCCAAGGACGTGTCGCTCGAGCTGCCCACTCCGTTTGCCACTGTCGAGGAGGAGCGACTGCACCGCAAGCAGAAGCTGGCCGGCGCGCTGCGCATCTTCGGCCGTTTCGGCTTCGGTGAAGGCGTCGCCGGGCACATCACCGTGCGCGACCCGGAGTTCCCCGACTACTTCTGGGTCAACCCGTTCGCAATCAGCTTTCGCCACGCCACGGTCAGCGACTTGATCCTCGTCGACCATGACGGCAACGTCGTCTACGGCACGCGCCCCGTGAACCGTGCCGCGTTCATCATCCACTCGGCAGTGCACGAAGCCCGTCCCGACGTCATCGCCGCCGCGCACAGTCACAGCGTGCACGGCAAGGCATTCAGCGCGCTGGGCATACCGCTCGCCCCCATCACCCAGGATTCGTGTGTCTTCTACGACGACCACACGGTCATCAGTGCACAGGGCGGTCGGGTGCAGTTCGACGCTGCCGACGGGCGAGACCTGGTCAGTCACTTCGGCACCGGCAAAGGTGCCATCCACCAGAACCACGGACTGTTCACCGTCGGCCACACGGTCGACGAGGCTGCGTTCTGGTTCCTCAGCATGGACCGCAGCTGCCACGCGCAGCTGTTGGCGATGGCCGCTGGCACACCCAAGCTGGTCCCGCACGAGTCGGCCGTCTACACCCGCGAGCAGACGGGCTCCCCGATCGCCGGGTGGCTGAGCTTCCAGCCGTTGTGGCAGGAGATCTGCCGCACCGACCCAGATCTGTTCGACTGAACAGCAGCACCCTGCAGTTGCGTTCCCCCAGCCGGTTCGTGCGCACCGCCTCACCCGAGGCGCTGTTCGTCATCTCAGGAATTTCGCAGTACACCGGCGCCGTCATCGCCGTCAATCTGTTTGACGACCTGCACCCGGCGACGGTCACGTGGTTTCGAGTGATGTCGGCCGCCGTTGCGATCCTCGTGGTGTCGGCGCGCGATCAACGCCGCTGGACCCGCCGCGACCTTGCCGCCGCCGCAGCGTTCGGGGTCGCGACTGCGCTGATGAACCTGTCGTTCTACTTGGCCATCGACCGGCTACCGCTCGGCAAGAGCGTCGTGCTGGAGTTCATCGGCCCGATCGCTGTCGCTGCGGCCCTCACCCGTACCCCCCGGAACACCCTTGCGTTGGTGTTGGCCGCATCCGGTGTGGCCGTCCTCTCCGGAGTAGAGCTCGGCGGTGAGCCGATGGGTCTGTTCTTCATCTTCAGCTCGTCGGCGATGTGGGCCGCGTACATCGTCATCGGTCGCCGTGTGGCAGCACTCGACCGCGGCCTCAGCGGTCTGGGTGTCGGATTGGCGATCGGATCAGTGGTGATCGCCCCGTTCGGCATCTCGGGAAGCATGACCGTGATCCACAATTCGAACCTGTTGCTGCAGTGCGTCGTCGTGGGCGCGTTGTCATCGGCCGTCGGCTATGGAATCGACCAGGTCGTGATGCGTCGGATTCCCACCCGCCGGTTCGCGGTGTTGCTGGCACTGTTGCCAGTGACAGCGATGGTCGTCGGTTTCATGGCGCTCTCGCAGACCCCCAGCGTGCTCGACCTGATTGGTGCGGCACTGGTGATCACCGGCGTGGTCACGCAGGAGCGCGACGAACTCGCACAACCGTTCGAGGAACTGCCCAACTGATGGCCCGGGGCGCTCAGGCTGGCGCCTGTGCGGTCAGTGCAGACCCGGTGCGCAGAGCCCTTCGAGTTCCTGCACGATGATGCGGTCGCGGTTCGCGTAGGTGACCTCGTTGGCCGGGTCGGCGCGCAGCTTGAACGTGCGGAAACTCATATCGGTGGTGTCAATGGAAAGGATCCGGCCGATGAGCCCTTCACCGAGGTTCAGCAGCAGTTTGATCACTTCCAGCGCCTGGATACTGCCGACGATGCCGGGCAGCACACCGAGCACGCCAGCCTCCGCACAGCTGGGCGCCAACTCGGCCGGCGGCGGCTCGGGCACCATGTCGCGGTAGGTGGGGCCGTCCAGCGGATGAAACACGCTGACCATACCCTCGAAGCGGAAGATGCTGCCGTGTACCACCGGAATGCCGAGCTTCACGCTGGCATCGTTGAGCAGGTAGCGGCTGGGGAAGTTGTCGGCCCCGTCGACGATGACGTCGTAGCCGGTGATGATCTCGATGATGTTCGAGGCATCGAGGCGGGTGTCGTAGGTGATGACGTTGACATCGGGGTTCAACAACGTGAGCGTCTTCTTGGCGCTGTCGACCTTCCGGTCGCCGATGCGCTCGGTGTTGTGCAGAATCTGGCGTTGCAGGTTGCTGGCATCCACATCGTCCATATCGACGATGCCGATCGTGCCCACACCCGCTGCCGCGAGGTACAACGCGGCGGGCGAGCCGAGGCCACCTGCGCCCAGCATCAGCACCTTGCTACCCAACAACTTGGTCTGACCCTCGACGCCCACCTCGGGCAGCAGCAGGTGGCGCTTGTAGCGGTTGCGTTGCTCGGCACTCAACGTCACCGGCGCCTTCCACGGGCGACCTTCGTCCTTCCAGCGGCCGAAGCCACCCGCCATCGAGACGACATCGGTGTAGCCCAACTCGGCGAGAGTGCGAGCGGCGAATGCACTGCGCACACCACCGGCGCAGTAGACGACTACAGCGGCGTGCTTGTCGAGCAACTTGCCCTCGACCTGAGCCTCGAGGTGACCGCGAGGAATGTGCACCGCACCGAGCAGTGCACCCTCGTCGTGCTCATCGGGTTCGCGCACATCGAGTACGAGCGCACCCTTGGCGATGTGCTCTGCCGCAACTGCGGTGTCGACTTCGGAGATCTGCGCCTTGGCGGCGGACAGGAGGTCGCGGAAGGTGGCCATGAGAGAAAGGCTACAAGTTCGGTCAGGAATCGTCACGGGGTGCAGCGGCGCACAGCAGCGGCAGCACACTGCTGAGGCCACCGCGCAACAGCGCATGCGCGAAGCGATCCATGTTCGTCGGCTCGCCATTGGCGATGACGATCCGCGCGCCCACCGACTTGGCCCGCGGCACGACATTCGCCGCCGGGAACACCGACAGCGACGAGCCGGCGGCGATCAACAGGTCGCACTGCTCGGCGGCCGCCATCGCGGCCTCGATCACCTGCGGCACCAGATTCTGGCCGAACAGGATGGCGTCGCTCTTGACGATGCCCCCGCACACCATGCACGACGGATCGTCCTCACCGGCGCGGACACGGTTCAGCAACTCGGGCATTGGACGCCGGTCGTCGCAGTCCCAGCAACGGGCGTAATGCACCGTGCCGTGCACCTCGATCACCTTCGCCGGATCGTGCCCTGCCGCCTGGTGCAGACCATCGACGTTCTGCGTGACGATCGCGTGCAACTGACCGCGCCGTTCGAGTTCCACCAGCGCGTAGTGCCCGGCGTTCGGCTGAGCGGTGAACAGCGGCGCATCCACACGTGCTCGCCACGAGCGCTTCCGCAGCTCACCATCGGCGAGATAGTGCTGCAGCGTGGAGGCCTTTTCCGCATCGGGGTTCTTCGTCCACAGACCGTTCGGACCGCGGAAGTCGGGGATGCCGGAGTCGGTGGACATGCCAGCACCGGTGAGCAGAACGACACGTTCAGCCGTGCGCACCCATTCCGCAACCTCCAACACATCCGACGTCATCACGCCATTCTGCCGTGTTGCCGCACTCGCATGACCAACCGTTGCCGACTGAGCGAACTCGGTGTACCCAGTGAGGGCGGACTCCCCCCCATTCGACCGATCGCACTCCCATGGGGGCCCCATGCTCATCGCTTCCGAACCGGACACCCACGCAGCCGACGCGACCCTGATGGTCGTACCGTGGCACGACCCCGTGGTCGACTCACTCGGCTACGACGTGCATTCTGCATACGTCGAACTGTTCTGGCTCAACGTGCTTGGCCCCACCGCCACCTGGACGCTGCGACGGCTGGTCAGCGGCCTCGACACTTACCCGCTCGGTTACGAACTCGATCTGAGCGAGACAGCAGGAATGTTGGGCCTGGCCTACTCGGCCGGCACATCCAACTCGTTCGGCCGGGCGCTACAGCGCTGTGCGCTGTTCGGTATGTCGCAGCCAGTACCGGGTGGACTGGCGGTACGCCGCCGAGTGCCGCCGGTAGCAGCACGCCACTTGGCCCGGATGCCCGAGCGGTTGCGCGCCCTGCACCCGCAGTGGCAGGTTCGTACCTACCGGGCCGACGACCTCGAGCGCGGCCTGGCGATCGCCGAGGCGATGGTGGCCGCAGGCGACGACCCAGACCTTGTGGAGCGGCAGTTGATGGCAGTTGGCGTCTCTCCAGCAGCGGCGATCGAGGCGGCGATGATGGCCATCGACCGCAGCCGTGGCGTCGCGTGACCCGACGCGTCGACGGCTACTTGGAGAAGCTGAGCGCGAGGTCGATGAGTAGACGCGTGCCGAAGCCGGTGGCGCCCTTGGACAGCCAGCCGTCGTCCGCGTCGACGTCCATCGGACCGGCGATGTCGAGGTGCGCCCACGGCACCTCGCCAACGAACTCGCTGAGGAACAGCGCAGCGGTGATCGCTCCGCCGTGGCTGCCGCCCGAGTTCTTCATGTCGGCGACGTGGCTGTCGAGTTGCTTGCGGTAGGCCTTCTCCAACGGCAACTGCCACACCTGCTCGTCGGTGCTCGTACTGGCGGCGCGCACCTTGGCAACGAGCGCGTCGTTGTTGCTCACGACGCCGGCGATCTTGCGCCCGAGCGCCACCATGCACGCGCCAGTGAGCGTCGCGATGTCGACGATGGCGTCGGGGCTGTCCTCGACGGCGAGCGACAGACCATCGGCGAGGATCAGGCGCCCCTCAGCGTCGGTGTTGTTGATCTCTGACGTCTTGCCATTGCGGAACGTGAGCACATCGCCCAGCTTCACGGCACTGCCCGATGGCATGTTGTCGGTGCACATGAGATAGGCGGTGACCTTGCTCTTGCACTTCAGCGCCTTCAGCGTGCCCATGGCAGCCAGCACCGCTGCCGCACCACTCATGTCCATCTTCATCGTGTTCATGCTGTCGCTGGGCTTCAGGCTGAGGCCGCCGGAATCGAACATGACGCCCTTACCCACGAGCGCCAGGTGACCCACCGGGTTGCGCGGCGTGTACGTGAGGCGCACCATGCGGGGCGGCTCGACACTGCCCTTGTTGACGCCGATGATGCCGCCGCACCCCATCGCGGCGAGCTGATCTCGGTTGAACACCTCGACGGTGAGGCCATTGGAGTTGGCAATGGCGACCGCCCTGTTCGCCATGTCGACTGCCGTGAGGTGGGCCGGCGGCGTGTTGGCCAGGTCGCGGGCAAGCGTCGCTGCATCGGCCGTGATGACGCCGCGCTCGGCACCCGTGCGCGCTCCGACGGCACGCTTGTCGCCGACCACGAGCGTCAGCGCCGTGAGCGTCGTCGGATTCGGCACCTTCTTGATTCCTGCGTATCGGTAGGCCGCCAGCAGTGCGCCCTCGGTGACAGCTTGCGCCGCCTTTGCCGCGTCGACGCCGTCGAGATCGGCCAACGTCGTGGCGATGGTGGCGCGCTTGCCGGCTGCGCGCACGAGCGCTGCCGCAGCAGTGCGCAACCCCTTCACATCGAGCGTTCCGGTGTCGCCGATGCCGACAGCGATCTGCGCCGGGCCGGTGGCCGACGGCAGCACGAACGTCTGCCCCGACTTCCCCTCGAAGCCCACCGCAGCGAGCGCCGCTCGACTCAGGCCGAACGCGCGCGGGATGGCACCGGTGGTGGCGACGGGCACGCCCACCGCATCAACGGTCTTGGGAATGGAGCGCGCGATCTGTACGGAGGCAGTCATGGTGCACATTCTGGCGGGCGACTGCGGCCGCTCCACATGAGGGTTCGGTAAGGGCTACCTACCACCCTTCCTTGCGTGTGCAAAGATCTGCGGCATGCCCACACTCGCCAAGCGTCTCATCATCGGACTGGTGGCCCTCGCCGCGCTCGCAATCGGCGGCACCGTGATCTACACCAAGTTCATCAATCAGGCCGACAAGGAGTTCTCCCAGAGCGATGTGGAGCAGCGGTTGGATGCCAGCG
>CAIXHI010000430.1 GCA_903919215.1 uncultured Acidimicrobiaceae bacterium | reverse complement strand
GTCAGCGTGCTGGTCAGCGGCGCCACCGCCGTGCTGTACGACGGCAACCCCGCGCACCCGGACGCCAGCCGTCTGTTCGACATCGCCGAGACTGAGCGGCTCACGCTGCTCGGTGTGTCGGCGAAGTACATCGACAGCGTGCACAAGGCTGGTGTGCGCCCGGTTGCTACGCACGACCTCACCGCGCTGCGCACAGTGTGCAGCACCGGGTCGCCGCTCAGCGAGGAGGGGTTCCGCTGGGTGTATGAGGCGATGAAGCCCGATGTGCACCTGGCATCCATCAGCGGTGGCACCGACATCTGCGGCTGTTTTGTCGGCGGTGACCCCACGCTGCCGGTGTACGCCGGCGAGATCCAGGGGCCCAGCCTGGGCATGGCGGTGGGTGTGTTCTCACCCGAAGGTCAGCGGCTGACCGCCGCCGACGGCAAGGGCGAACTGGTGTGCACCGTCCCGTTCCCGAGCGTGCCGGTCAGCTTCTGGGGCGACACCGACGGCAGCAAGTTCCACTCGGCGTACTTCGACCGCTTCCCCGGTGTGTGGGCCCACGGCGACTTCGCCAGCTGGACCGAGCATGGCGGGATGGTCATCCATGGTCGCAGCGACGCGACACTCAATGCGGGTGGTGTGCGCATCGGCACTGCCGAGATCTACGCGCAGGTCGAGCACATCCCGGGCATCGTCGAAGCCGTGGCCGTCGGTCAGGAGTGGGATGACGACACGCGCATTGTGCTGTTCGTGAAGCTGCAGGAAGGTCTTGTCCTCACCGCCGCGATGGAGGCCGAGGTCCGTTCGCGGCTGCGGGCCAACGCCTCACCGCGCCACGTGCCCGCCCGCATCGCGCAGGTCACCGACGTACCGCGCACGCGCAGCAACAAGATCAGCGAGTTGGCCGTGGCCGATGTGGTGAACGGCCGCGTCGTGCGCAACACCGAAGCCCTCGCCAACCCCGAGTCCCTCGCCCAGTACAAAGACCGTCCCGAACTGGCGGTGTAGTCGACGGCTTCTGGGAAGGAATCGTCCCATTCGGGCTTCTGTGAAGTCCTGGTCCCGGAAAGCGAAACCGGGACATCCCAGAAGCCGACGATCTCAGCCCGCGGCAGCCACCGCGGCGAGGCCGTCGAACACGTCGACGAAGCGGGTGGTCAGCGGTGAGCAACCGGCGCGGATGATGTTCGGCTCGCGGAAGTCGAAGATCACATTGCGGGCGGCCAGTTCCTGCACCAACGCCTTCGCCCGTGGGTGTTGCACGGCGACGTGATTGCCGCGACGCAACTGGTCGCGCGGGGTGGGCGTGGGCAGACCGTGCTGGTCGCACAGGTCGATGGCGAGGCCGGTGAGCGCCTGACCCTTGGCGTGGATCGCCTTCATACCCGCCTCGGCCGATAACTCGATGCCCACCTGCGCGGCGGTGAGGGCCAGGATCGAGGGCGTGCCCAGCAACATGCGGGCGATGTCCTCACGCGGCTGGAACGTCGGCCCCATGGCGAACTGGTTCTCGGTGGCGAACCACCCCCAGATCGGTTGCTGGATCGTGCTGTGCAGTTCGCGGGCCACGTACGTCCAGGCTGGCGCGCCAGGCCCGCCGTTGAGGAACTTGTAGCTGCAACCGATGGCCAACTGCACGCCGCACGCGCGCAGGTCGATCTCGATCGCACCGGCGGCATGCGAGAGATCCCACACCACCATCGCGCCCGCCGCATGAGCGCGGGCGGTCTCCGCGGCGACGTCGACCAGTTCGGCGGTGCGGTAGTCGATGACGGAACGCACGATCACGGCGACATCGTCGAGGTCGTCGAAGCCGTGCCGAACCCGATATCCAGGCAGCGCCGCAGCAATGCCGTCGACCACGTAGCGGTCGGTGGGGAAGTCGTCGGCGCTGATCGCGATGACCGTGCGGTCGGGGCGCAGACCGATCGCAGCATGCACCGCCTGGTACACGTTCAACGTGGTGTTGTCGTGCAGCACCACCTCGCCGCGGCCGGCGCCGATCAACGGGGCGAGGGTGTCGCCGACACGCTGGGGCAGATCCACCCAGTGTTCCCAACTGCGGATGAGGTCGCGGCCCCACTCCTGCAGGTACACCTCGGTCAAGCGTTCGAGGGTGCGTTTTGGCGGCATGCCCAGCGAGTTGCCATCGAGGTAGATGACCGACTGGTCGGGGATGTGGAACCGGTCGCGGAACCCGGTCAGCGGGTCGGCTGCATCAAGGGCCAGGGCTTCGTCGCGCGTGATCACGCCGTCAGTTTCCCACGCCCCCGCCAGGGTGTCAGCGTCGAGGGATACGACTGCTGATGACCGCGGCGGCCTCCAGTCGGTCGAGTTCGGCATCGTCCAGGTCCAACAGTTCACTGAGCACGGTGCGGTTGTCTTCGCCACGGAACCTCGGCTCGCCGCGCACTGCGACGTCGCTGCTCTCGAACCGCCACGGCGAGTTCGGCACGCGGATGACTCCGTCGCCCCGGTCGCTCACTGGCACGACGGCATCACGATCGTCGGCCCACTCGGTGGCGCATACTTCGCGCATCGTTCGCAGACGGCCGACAGCCAGGTTGTTGGCCGCCATTGCTGCCTCAATCGCCTCTGGATCGGGCATCGTGCCCGCCCAGTCGTGGATCAGTCGTTGGATGTCGTCGATATGTTCCATACGCGAGTTCACGGTGGCGAAGCGCGGCTCGGCGCACAGTTCTGGCCGCCCGATCGAGCGCATGTAGTAGTCGAACGTCATGTTCTCAGCAGGATGGCCGCTGATCACGACGTGGTCGCCGTTCGCCGCGGTGACCACCGGAAAGGCCTCGGTGCCGAAGCTGCGCACGGTGAACGGCGCGACGTCGTGGTCCCAGAGTGCGTCGTGGGCATGCTCGTTCACGTACAGCATCGTCTGCGCCATCGACACATCGATGCGCTCGCCGACACCGGTGCGCTCACGCTGGAACAGCGCAGCCAGCACCGCGCTCGCGCATTCGAGCGCGGTGTACACGTCGGCGTGGCTGTGGCGGTCGTTGCTGTAGTCATCAGTGCCGCGGCCGTCACCCTGTGAGCGGGTGATTCCGGTCTCGGCCTGAACGACGCTTGCGTAGGCGCGCCGCTGCGCCCACGGGCCATCCTGGCCGTAGCCACTGATCGAGGCCACGATCAGCCGCGGGTTGCGGGCGCGCAGCACGTCGGCGCCGAGGCCCAAGCGATCCATCACGCCGGGGCGGAAGTTCTCCACCAGCACGTCGCACGTGTCGGCGAGGCGGGCGAGCAGGTCGCGACCCTCGGCCACACCGAGGTCGAGGCTGATGCACCGCTTGCCCGCATTCTGCTGCGCGAAGTAGCTGGCGATGCTGTTGATGCGCGGTGATGTGGCGCGGGTGATGTCGCCTTCCGGTGGTTCCACCTTGATCACCTCGGCGCCCATGTCGAGCAACATGCGCGTGCAGTGCGGCCCGGCGAGCACACGGGTGAGGTCGAGCACGCGGATGCCGGTGAGCGGGGCTGCATTCATCCGGCTGACGGTACTGCGTGGGCCGGGGTCGGTCACTTAGCCTCGCGATATGCACGACGACTCGGTCTTGGTGGAGCGACGCATCCGACGAGAGTTGGGTGAGCGCATCATGCCGGCGATGTACCGGGCACGAGTGCCGATGCAGGTCGAGGCGTGGGACGCCCCCGGCGAGCCGGTGTCGTACACCGAGGCGATGGCCGGGCTGGCCGCTGATGCGCGGCCGTTCGTGATCGGCGATCGCTGGGGCCGACCGTGGGGCACGACGTGGTTCCGCTTCACGGTCGATGTACCGGCGGAGTGGGTGGGTGCGTCGGTCGAGGCCGTCATCGATCTCGGCTTCCACCCCGACAGTGCCGGGTTCCAATCCGAAGGGCTGGTGTGGGCGCCCGGCGCGGACGGCAACGGCGAACCAGTACAGGGCATCCATCCCCGCCGCACGGCCGTGCCGCTCGCTGTCACCGCTGGAACGCTGACCCTGGTCGTGGAGGCCGCCGCCAACCCTGCGTTCCCGATGGTCGGCACGCAGAAGGGGCATCTCGGCTCGCTGGCCACCGCTGGTGAACAGCCGATCTACCACCTGCGCGAGGCGACGCTGGCGGTGCGCGACGACGAGGTGTTTCACCTGCTGCTCGATGTCGAGGTGCTGCTGGGGGTGATGGCTGCGCTGCCCGCTGCCGACAAGCGACGCCAGCGCCTGTTGCGCCAACTGGAAACTGCGTTCAATGCGCTCGACCTGTACAACGTGTCGGGCACGGCCGCACACGCGCGGCGACTGCTCGCACCGGCCCTGGCCCAGCCGGCGGTCGCCAGCGCACACCAGGTGGTGGCCGTCGGGCACGCGCACATCGACACAGCCTGGCTGTGGCCCCTGCGCGAGACGGTTCGCAAATGCGCCCGCACGTTCGCGTCGGCGACGCAGATGATGGATCTCTATCCCGAGTACCGGTTCGTATGTTCGCAGGCCGCGCAGTACGACTGGATCGAACGCCAGTATCCGGCGCTGTTCGAACGAATCCGCGAGCGCGTGGCGCTGGGGCAGTGGCAACCCGTGGGCGGTATGTGGGTGGAAGCCGACATGAACCTGCCCAGCGGTGAGAGCCTCGTGCGCCAACTGCTGTACGGCCAGCGCTACTTCGAGTCGCGGTTCGGTGCACGCAGTACCGAGGTCTGGATTCCGGATGTGTTCGGCTACCCGGCATCACTGCCGCAGATCTTCCGCGCTGGTGGGTGCGAGCGGTTCGTCACCCAGAAGCTCAGCTGGAACAAACAGAACCGCTTCCCGCACAACACGTTCCGTTGGCAGGGCCTCGACGGCTCAGAGGTGCTCACCCACTTCCCGCCGGTCGACACCTACAACGCCACGGTCGTCGGCGAGGAACTGCTGCACGCCGAACGCAACTTCAAGGAGCACGGCTGGAGCGATGTGTCGTTGATGCCATTCGGTCACGGCAACGGGGGAGGCGGCCCCACGCGCGAGATGATCGAGCGCGCCCGCCGGTTCGCCGACCTCGACGGTGCACCGCGCGTGCGCCAGGGCACCACCGACGAGTTCTTCACGCAGGTGGAGGCCGAGATCGCTGCCGGCGTAACAGTGCCGGTCTGGAACGGCGAGCTGTACTTCGAGATGCACCGCGGCACGCTCACCAGCCAGTCGCGCACGAAGGTCGGCAACCGGCGTTGTGAAGGGTTGCTGCGCGAGGCCGAGTTGTGGTGGGCCACGGCGTGCGGCGAGGTGCCGTTGGAGGTCGATCTCGAGCTGGAAGACCTATGGAAGGAAGTGTTGCTGCAGCAGTTCCACGACATCATCCCCGGCTCATCGATCACGTGGGTCTACGAGGATGCCGAGGCCGCGCACGCACGTGTCGCCGCTCGCCTCGAGCAACTGATCACCGAAGCCTTGGCCCGCATCGCCCCGTCGACAGCATCGCTCGCGAACGCCGCTGGCGGTGGACTTCGCCGCGAAGTCGTTGCAACTGCAACAGCACCCGCGGGCGCCGGCTCGTTGCAGACGCTCGCGGATGGCTCGCACGCCTTCCTTGCCGAGGTGCCTGCGCTTGGGTTGGCGGCACTGGCGGCTCACCCGATCAATGATGTCGTCACCGTCACCGAGCACTCGTTCGCGAACGGTTCGCTCGCCGTGAACTGGGATCTCGACGGCACGATCACCTCGATCATCGATCTGCGGGCCGCACGCGAATTGCTGCCCGTCGGCAAGCAGGTGTCGCTGGAACTGGCACCCGACCACCCGGTGGAGTACGACGCGTGGGACCTCGAGGAATGGACCCGCAGCCTGGGCGCCGAGGTCGGCGGGGTGCAGTCGGTGGACATCGTCGACGCCGGACCGTTGGTGGCGACGCTGCGTGTGTGTCGGGCGTTCGGCCGCAGCACGATCGTGCAGACGATGACGCTGCGTGCGGGGAGCCCGCGCCTGGATCTCAGCTTCGATATCGACTGGCACGAGGACGAGCAGTTGCTGTCGCTGATGGTGCCGCTCGATGTGCACGCCCGCGAGGCAGCGTGCGAGATCCAGTTCGGCCACGTCATGCGGCCCACGCACGCCAGCACGTCGTGGGATGCCGCCAAGTTCGAGGTGTGTGCACATCGGTATGCCGACCTCAGCGAACCCGGCTTCGGTGTGGCGGTGCTGAACGACGGTCGTTACGGCCACGGTGTGCAGGACGGCGGCATCCGCGTGTCGCTGCTGCGTGCGGCGAAGTACCCGTCACCTGTGCAGGATCATGGGCAGCATCGCGTGACCCTGGCGATCCTGCCCCACGGTCCTGGTCTGCACGACGTGCTGCGCGAGGCCGAGGCGCTGAACACGCCACTCCGTGTCGTGGGGCCCGGCATTGCCGAGTCGGCTCCATTGCCGGTCGTGCATCTCGATCACCCCGGTGTGCAGGTCAGCGCGATCAAGCGCGCGGACGATGGCAGCGGCGACCTGATCGTGCGTGTGTACGAGGCATGCGGTGCGCGCACGGCCTGCACTGTTGCGCTCGGTGCCGGTCGTGTCTCCGAGGCGGCCACCTGCAACCTGCTGGAGGAGCCGCAGCAAGCGTTCGAGGTGGGAGACGGCATCGTTGCCCTCACCCTGCGTCCCTTCGAACTGATGACCCTGCGCCTCAGCTAGCGCCGCGCAGCCACTGCGTTTGAAGCCTCACCCGCACTCCGTGCGGTTTCGGCTTCAAACGCTGCGTCAGGTGGGGGCGCCGGCGAGGTGGCGCAGTGCCATCGCGCTGTATACGGCGATGCCGTTCTGCATCGCCCCCTCGTCGAACCTCACCCGATTCGAGTGGTTCGGCGCGGCGGTCGCCGGGTTCTTGTCGTCGGGCGTGCCGCCGAGGAACATCATTGCGCCAGGGATGCGCTGCAGGACGTAGCTGAAGTCTTCGGCACCCATCACCGGGTTGGGCAGCGTGACGGCCGCATGGCGCCCGACGATCTCGCCGGCAACGTCGAGCGCGAACTCGGCCGAGCCCGGGTGATTCACCGTGACGGGGTAGCCGTCGTGGAACTGGATGCTGACCTGCGCATCGTGTGCAGCACTGACACCCTCGGCCACGCGCCGAATACCGTCGCGCACCTTCGTACGGGTGCGCTCGCTGATCGCGCGGATCGTGCCCTCGATGACAGCAGTCTCGGGGATGACGTTGTTGGTGGTACCGGCAGTGATGCGCCCGACAGTGACCACCGTGGGGTCGAACACATCAATCGTGCGCGTGACCATTGTCTGGAGTGCCTGCACGATCTCGCAGGCGATCGGGATGGGGTCGAGCGCGGAGTGCGGTTGGCTGGCATGCCCGCCGCGACCGGTCACGGTGATCAGCATCTGGTCGGATGACGCCATGATCGAACCCTTGCGGGTGGCGATCCAACCGCTGGGCAGGTTGGCCGTCATGTGCAGCGCATACGCGCCGGTGACGGGCGACTCGCTGCCGTCTGCGCGCGTCGGCAGGTCGAGCAACCCTTCGTTCAACATGAACTCGGCGCCACCGAACCCTTCTTCGCCGGGTTGGAACATGAACAGCACACGCCCGGGGATCTCGGCGCGTCGAGCGCTCAGCACCTTGGCCGCACCGACCAACATTGCAGTGTGCGTGTCGTGACCGCAGGCGTGCATTGCCCCGTCGATCGCGCTGGTGAAGTCGAGGTCGGTGTCCTCGTGCAGTGGCAGCGCGTCCATATCGCCGCGCAGCAGCACCGTGGGGCCAGGGCGACCGCCGTCGAGTACTGCGGCCAACCCGCTGGTGGTGGAGTGCTGGGTGACGGTGAGCGGAAGCCCCTCCAACGCTGCCAGCACGTGCTCACGCGTGACGGGTAGGTCGTTGCCCAACTCCGGCCAGCGGTGCAGCGCGCGCCGAAGAGTGATCGTCTCGTCGAGTACTTCGCGGGCTTCCTCGCGCAGGCTTCCCGTGAGTGCAGGGTCGAGTTCCATGCGCGCATGCTAGGCATCGTGGAAGTGGAACCCGGGACCGAGCTCGTGGATGTCGTCGACGACGCCGATCATGTGATCGCGACAGTGACCCGGCGCGAGATGCGTGCCGGGCGGCTGCAGCATCGGGCGGTCTCGATCGCGGTCATCGGCAACGATGGCCGTCTGCTCGTGCACCGGCGGGCCGACACCAAAGATGTGTGGCCCGGTATGTGGGACATCGCCGCTGGCGGAGTGGTGTGCGCTGGTGAGGACTACGACACTGCGGCTCGGCGGGAACTGGCTGAGGAGTTAGGCGTGCGGGCGAGCAACCTGGTGCACCTCGGCGCTGGTCGTTATGTGGACGAATCGGTGGCGCTGTGGGGCCGCGGCTACGTCACCATCCACGACGGGCCGTTCACGTTCACCGACGGCGAGATCGCCGAGGTGCGCTGGGTCGATCGTGCGGGGCTCGAGCAACTGATCGCGGCCGAGCGGTTCGTGCCCGACAACCTCGCCCTGCTGCTGCCGTTGCTCGACCTGCGCTGAACCTGAACACCGCTGCCGGATCGGGCCGGTCGCTGTACCCAGTGTGGGCGAGACGCTGCACCGCTGGCGTCACGAAGGAGACGGCCATGACCATGTACGGCGCCAACCCGGAACAACTCGCCTCGCTGGGGCGCACATTGCGCCAGCAGATCACCACGATCGAGGGGGTGATGAGCACCGTCTCGTCGATGATGGCCGGCACCACCTGGGTCGGCCCGGCCCGTGACCGGTTCGAGAACGACTGGAACACATCGTTCCGCGCGGCACTCGGGAAACTGAACCAGGCGTTCGACGCCGCGGGGGGCGATTGCATCGCCCGCAGCAACGATCTGATGCGGGTGATGGGCGTTCGGTAATTCTGTACGGATCGGCAGCCTCCTGTTGTACGTTGCCGACATGGACGTCGGAATCACCGCACTGCGGGCCAACCTCGCCGACTGGTTGCAGAAGGTGCGCGAGGGCGAGGAGGTGACCATCACCGACCACGGGGTGCCTGTGGCGCGGATGGTGCCGGTGGAGTCCACTGACCTCATCGAGCGGCTCACTCGTGACGGCGTGTTGGGTCGACCACAGACGCTGACACGGCCGAAGGCCGGCAGCTGGCCCCGCATCGAGGTTGCGCCTGGCGTGTCGGTGTCCAACATCGTCGCCGAGCATCGCGGGCGCGACCGATGACCCTGCTGTACTTCGACACGAATGCGTTCGTGAAGCTGGTGATTGACGAAGTCGGCAGTGAGTTGGCCGGCGAGATGTGGAACGCCGCTGATGTGGTGGCGTCGAGTCCGCTCGCAGTGCCGGAAACCAGGGCTGCACTTGCTGCATCGTTCCGCCGTGGCGACATCGACCGTGCAGCGCTCACGGATGCGGTTCACCACTGGTCACGGTGCTGGCACGCAGTCCGCACCGTCGAGCTGACGACGGAGGTCACGGCCGCGGCCGGTGCATTGGCCGAGCGACATGCGCTGTCGGGCGCCGATGCGGTGCACCTCGCGAGTGCGCTCGCTCTGCGCGACGGGAATGTGGTCATGGCGACCTGGGACCGGCGGCTCAGTGACGCCGCTCGCGCTGCGGGCCTGCGGGTGGTGCCGGCGAACCCGTGACGGGCGTCCGTTACGCCTGCGGCGCTACCGGCGCCTCGGCACCCAGCCGACCGTCGACAATCTCCACCGTGCGATCGGCGTACTGCGTCATGCGCCGGTCGTGAGTGACGATGATGGCGGCGGTGTCGCGAGCCTTCATCTCGTTGCGAATGAGCTCCATCACCTGGGCGCCGATCTTGGTGTCGAGCGCAGACGTCGGCTCGTCGAACAGCACCAGCTTCGGGTTGTTGAACAGCGCACGGCCGATGGCGACGCGCTGGCGCTCGCCGCCGCTGAGCTGCGCAGGCAGGTTGCGCGTGCGAGCACCGAGGCCCAACTCGTCGAGCAGTTCGCGGGCGCGGCCCTTGGCGGTCTTGCCACCCTTGCCTCCGCCGAGTTCGTCGACCACGAGCAAGTTCTCCTCGGCGTTCAAGAACGGCACGAGGTTGACCGCCTGGAAGACGAAACCAATGTTCTCGCGACGGAACTTGGTGAGCTCCTTCGCGTCGTGCCCGGTGATGTCGATGCCGTTGACCGTGACAGTTCCTTCGGTGGGCGTCAGCAGGCCACCGGCGATCGACAACAGGGTGGTCTTACCCGACCCCGACGGCCCGAGCAGTGCGACGATCTCGCCGTGGTCGACCTGCAGGGTTGCATGGTCGAGCGCGACGATGTCGGCATCGCCGCTGCGGTACACCTTGCGGACGTCGCGCATGTCGAGCACGGTCATTGCGGGGTCCCTCCTGTCATGACGCTGATCCGATCGCGGACGCGGGTTCGACCTTGGTGACTCGGCGCAGCGAGATCGCGCTGCCGAGTATGGCGGCCACGAGCAGGCCGATGAACGTGGAGATGAAGCGACTGGGGATCAGTTGCAACGGCACCTTGGCTGGAAGCGCGGCGGCCGCCGCCATGGCCAGCCCGGAGCCGATGATGAACGAGATGGTCGCGATGATCAGCGCTTGCAGCAGCACCCCGATGAACAACCGTTTGGTGGTGGCGCCGATGGCCTTCAGGACACCATAGAGACCGATGCGTTCGAGTGTGAGCAGGCTGAAGAACAAGCCGACCACTGCCAGCACCACGGCGAGCGTGGTGTAGATGATCTGGTTGAACGTGTCGCGCTGTTGCTTCACGCCAGGGAGTGCCAGCACGGCCTCGTCGAGGGTCAGCGACTTGGTGGCGCCACTGGACGCAGCGTCGATCGCGCCGGCCAACGCTGCGTGGGTGCCAGCACCGCGCACGACGAGTGCCTGCACGACACCATCGGTGACGGCACTGTCGGGGCGGTTCGCGTTCTGCACCGTGCGCCAGGTGGACAGGTTGACCCACACCGAACCCTGCAGCAGGTACCCGGTGTCGTCGACGAACCCGGTGATCGTGATCGGCGTGGCTGCCGGACCGACGAGGATCGTGTCGCCCTTGGACACACCCTGGTCCTGCAAGCGGCTGTCGGCGACACCCTGCCCATCGAGGGCCCGCGCGGGGACACCCTTGGGGGCCAGTTCGTAACCCGCCACCGCGACATCGGCGAGTTCGGTCTGGCCTGGCACCTGGGCACCGAGCAGGACGAACCCGAGGCCACCGACTTCGGTGACGCCCTGTGCACCTTCCACCTGTGCGCGGATGTCGGGGGTGATGCGGCTGCGTAGGAACGAGTCGCGCGCGCTGGACGAGAACACGATGACATCGGCCTGCTGCGAGCGGATGGCGCCGGTGGAGCCGAGGTACAACCCGTCGAGCAGGCCGCCGAGGAACAGCAGCAGCGTGGAGAGGAAGGCGAGCACGACCGTGGCGACGACGAAGCGGTTGGGCGTGCGGCGCAGTTCCCGCAGCGGCAGCTTGGGCAGCAGGTTCACAGCGTCACCCCCGCTCCGGTGGTGGCCGCGATGGGGTCGATGCGCAGTACGCGACGGATGGCCACCAGCGAGGTTGCCAGCGCCAGCGCCAGCACCACCAGCGACGTCTGTACCGCGGGCATGACCTCTACGTGCACGCCGAGGTTCTTCACACCCTGCAGGGCGCCGGCGTAGAGACCGAAGGCCACCACCGACCCGGCCAGCGTGACGACGACCACCTGTACGAGCAGCGAGCGCACGAGCACCTTCGCCGGTGCGCCGATGGCCCGTAGCAGGGTGAGCGCCGAGGCCTTCTGGAATGTGACGATGAGGAAGAACAGACCGGTGACCAACGGGACCACGAGGTAGAACAAGGCGAGGATCACGGCGAAACTGGACCGCACGCTGCTGACACCAGGGGAACCGTCGATGGCTTGCTGACGCGTCATCGCCTCTACACCAGCGACCGTGGCGTTGATGCGGTCGACGACCTGACTGGCCGCCTCGCCATCGACGACGTGGATCGCGACCGCCGACGGCAGGATGCGCTCGGCGTCGGGGTTGCGGGTGCGCTTGGCCGCCTCGTAGGTGGCCCAGTCGACGAACAACACCGGCGACACCGAGTAGTTGAGGTCGCGGGCAATGCCGACCACCGTGATCTGCGCACCGTCGGGTTGCACCTGGATGACGTCGCCGAGGCCGTAGCCGTCAGCGGTGTCCTTCTCGCTGGCAACCGCTTCGTCGGCGGCGGCGGGGAGCCGACCCTCGATGAGCGTGGTGGGTGCGCCGGCTCGGCCAAGTTCGTAGCCGAAGATGACGGTGTCGCGTTCCTGACCGCCGGCGGTGACGGTGAACGTCGCTTCGCCGAGTGGTGAGGCATCGGCGACGCCTTCGATCTGCTGGATGGCCGCCAGCTGTTCAGGAAGGATGATCGAACCTTCGAGGTTCTTGCGGGCTTGGTCGTTGTACACCAGCACTTCGCCGGACTGATGCTTCAAGGCGCCGATGAACTGGTTGACCAAACCGCTGAGCAGCGTCTGCTGGAACAGGATCAGGAACACCAGTAGCCCGACCGCGCCGGTGAGCAGACCGAAACGAACCTTGGCTCGCTTCATCTCGTGGAATGCCAAGAACATGCGCAACCCAGTCAAGCAGAGTGTCGGGAAAACGGCGACTCCCGGCCCAGCAAGGTGCTGGACCGGGAGTCGAGGAACTACTTGCTCGTGCGGAGCAGGTCAGCCGTTGCTTTCACCCTTGACCGGCTTGGCCGTGGTGGGCGCATCGGTCTTGTCGGAGCCGCTGTTGCCGCCGCCGCTGTTGCTGCCGCCGCTGTTGCTGCCGGAGTTGTCGTCGATCGAGTTGTCGGTGGAGTTGTCGTCGTCGCTGGAGTCGTCATCGCTGGAGTCATCGGTGCCGTTGTCGTCGCTGGAGTCGTCGTCATCGTTCGACACGGCGGCGCAATAGTCGTCGATCGACAGTCCGTCCTGTTCGGCGGCGGCGGCGAGGTCGGCGAAGGCCGGATCGCTGGCGTCCTGGTTGGCGTCCTTGGCCCACGCCTCGCACAGGTCGTGCAGTTCCGGGCTGACGCTGTCGAGCGAGATCAGATTGGAGCTGTCGACGTCAGTGGTATCGACAACGCTGTTGTCGTCTGTCGTGTCGGTGCTCAGGCGCACTTCGGCGGTCGAGTCCGACGAGAACGGGCTGGGTAGATCGACACCGGCGGCGGCTGCCGCGGCGCCTCCGGCGGCGAGCAACGTGATGGCGACCATCGCGGTGGCGCGACGAGTAATACGACCGGCAAACATGGAATGGCTCCTAAAGGTGAGAGTGGATGCGGTGACCTCGGCAGTGAATACCTGGACAAAGGCCGACATGCCGGCCAGTTCCTCCTCGGTGCCGGGCTGAGCCGCGGCGCTGAGCAGTGCATCCATGTCGAGAGGAGATTGTTGCTCGGTCACAGCGGACAGATCGCCGGAGGCACTGTCACAATTACACGATGTCGAAAACTTCTTGCGGATTGGCCTGGAGTTGCTCGGCGAGCCGCCGCAACGCCCGGTGCTGATTGACTCGCACCCAGTTCGCGGAACGGCCCATCACCTCGGCGACGTGGTTGACATCCAGTTCGGCGACCACCCGCAGCACGAGCAACTCGGCCTGCTCCGGGGGGAGCGAACGGGTGATGAGGTCTACCGCGTGCTGACCGGACAGACCGTCGATGACAGTGTCGGCAGGGTCGGCACCACCGGGCAGGTTCGCGAAACGGTCGGTGTCGGTGGGGTCGGTGGCACGGCGGGCACCGGTACGACGATGATCGGCCAGGCGCCGGCGGGCAATGGCGAACACCCATGCCCGGAAGTCGTCGAGTTCACCGACGAAGGTGCGGATACCGCGCGCCATCGCCAACCACACCTCGCTGCAGATGTCATCGGCCGCACGCGGTTCGGTGCTGCGCAGGAAGCGCAGGACGCGCGGCTGCAGATCGCAGAACAGCACCTCGGCGGCCCAGGCCGCACCCTCTTGGGCGGCGGTGAGCACCTCAGGGAACGATGTCTCGTCAAGCGGACTCGGCGGGTGCTGCATAGCTCTTCAAGTATCGACGGTTGATCCCGTGATCGCAGCCAAGGTTTGGCCAATTCTCGGCCGGTCTTCCCGGTCGCATCCGGTGTCGGCACGGTGACGAATGGGCGCAGCGGCTGACCTAGCCTCTCGGCATGGACTACACCGTCACACCGCTCTCCGAGATCGCCCCCAAGGTGGCGTCAGCACGGGTGGCCTTCGCCACTGGTGGCACCAGGCCACTTGCCTGGCGCAAGGCCACACTCGAGCG
This sequence comes from uncultured Acidimicrobiaceae bacterium, assembly GCA_903919215.1. GTDB lineage: Bacteria > Actinomycetota > Acidimicrobiia > Acidimicrobiales > Ilumatobacteraceae > UBA668. The sequence goes on along the minus strand of CAIXHI010000430.1, from coordinate 2,337 downwards.
CATGCGTGGGCTGCTGGAAGCGCGCGAGGAGCGCCTCCTGGACGCGCTTGCCGCCGATTTCGGCAAGCCGCGCTTCGAGGCCTGGTTCACCGAGATCGGGTTCACCGTCGGCGATATCAACCACACGCTTGCGCACCTGCCGGGCTGGATGCAGCCAGAGAAGGTGGCGACCCCGGTGTCGTTCAAGCCTGGCGTCTCGTACATCGTGCCCGAGCCTGTTGGTGTCACCTGTGTCATCGCTCCGTGGAACTATCCGGTGCAACTGCTGCTCGCACCGATGACCGCCGCAATCGCTGCTGGCAACGCCGTGGTGGCAAAGCCCAGTGAGTTGGCCCCGCACATCGCCGCCGAACTGGTGTCGCTGATCGAGGCGCTCAACGACCCAGCCGTGGTCGCCGTCCAGGGCGGGGTTGCCGAGACCACCGAACTGTTGGCCCAGCGTTTCGACCACATCCTGTACACCGGGAACAGTCGTGTCGCCCGCATCGTCATGCGTGCTGCCGCCGAGCACCTCACGCCGGTCACGCTCGAGTTGGGCGGCAAGAGCCCCGCCATTGTCAGTCGCAACGCGAACATCGACCTCGCCGCCCGCCGCATCGCGTGGGGCAAGTTCGTCAACGCCGGCCAGACCTGTATCGCCCCTGATTACGTGCTGGTCGAGCAACCGGTGCACGACCAACTGGTCGCCGCGCTCGGCAAGCAGATCAGCGAGTTCTACGGTGCCGATCCGCAGACGAGCCCCGATTTCACGCGCATCGTCAACGCACCGCACTTTCACCGTCTGGAGAAGTTGCTCGACAGCGGCACGGTCGCCCACGGTGGCGTCACCGACGCCGACACGCGCTACATCTCGCCCACCGTGCTCACTGGTGTGCAGCCCACCGATCCGGTGATGGGTGAGGAGATCTTCGGCCCGATTCTCCCGGTGCTCGCGGTCGGCTCGATCGACGAAGCAATCGCGTTCGTCAACGAGCGTTCCGCCGCCGGCGATAAGCCGCTCGCGCTCTATTCGTTCAGCGACGACGACACCGAGAACGATCGGGTGCTCGGTGGTGCCACCAGCGGTGGCGCCTGTGTGAACGGCACGCTGTTCCACATCTCCAACCCGAACCTGCCCTTCGGCGGCACGGGGGAGAGCGGGATGGGCGCGTACCACGGCAAGTTCGGCTTCGACACGTTCAGCCATCAGCGCGCCGTGCACACCCGCAGTACGAGGCTCGACCCGTCGATGCTGTACCCGCCGTATACGGCCAAGAAGCAGAAGTTGGTTCGCCGCGGGATGACGATGACCGACCCGCGCGACGCGCTCAGCACGCTGCGCAACAAGTTCCGCCGCAGCTGACGGCAACTGCCCGACTGCACCCGTCAGGGGTTGAGCAACGACTCGATGTGCTTCTGCAGTTGCTCGATACCGGTGCCCTTCGACGCGCTCACCCAGATGATGTCGCCGATCTCCAGCCCGCACCCCGCAGCCAGATCGCGCTTGCGTGTGTCGCGTTTGGACGACCTGACCTTGTCGAGTTTCGTGGCGACGATGGTGTGCGGCACCACGCTCGCGCTCAACCAGTTGAGCATCTGCACGTCGAGCTTCGTCGGGCCGATCTCACCGTCGACGAGCACGAACACCACCTCGAGCCCTTCGCGCTCGAGGAGATACCCCTCGATCATCGCTTGCCACGTGGCGCGTTCGCGTCCGGGCACCTTGGCGTAGCCATAGCCGGGTAGGTCGACGAGCGTGCCGCCGCCGGGCAGTGTGAACAGGTTGATCAGTTGCGTGCGTCCCGGCGTGTTCGACACGCGTGCCAACTGTCGTTGGTTGGCGAGCGCGTTGATCAGTGACGACTTGCCCACGTTGCTACGGCCAACGAACGCCACTTCGCAGGGCGTGGGGGGAAGGTCGCTGTGGCGTTTGGCCGAAGTGACGAAGCGGATCTGGAGCGGCACGGTTACTTCGGAAGACTGGCCCAGAGGCCGGTGATGGCGACGACGAGGCCGTCGTGGGTGGGCGCAAGCGCATACATCAGGTAACCGGCGTCGCCGGTGGTCTGAGCGCCGACAAAGGCAGCGACGCCGCTCTCGGTGGTCCAGCTGAGCCCGGGGAACCCGTTGACCGTGTCGTCGGTGACTGTGGTCTGTGTGAGGGTGTTGGCGAGCTCAAAGGTGCTGGTGGATTTCACCGTGTCTGTGGCCAGGAAAATGTAGACGTTGGCGATCAGCGTACCGTTCTTGCTCACTTCGACGCCCGCTACCTGGCCGGGACTCGCCGCCGCGATGGGCGAATCGTTCAGCACGCTGGTCCAGGCGGTCAGCAGGTCGCTGGTGACGTCGGTGAAGGTG
>CAIXHI010000429.1 GCA_903919215.1 uncultured Acidimicrobiaceae bacterium | reverse complement strand
GCCGCCAACCGGTCGACCTCGGCGAGTTGCCGCATGGTCTGATCCCGCTTGCCGATCTCCTCGGAGAGTTGCTTGGCGTGATCCTCGGCAAGTTCTGCGTCGATCTCTGCCTGCTGGCGATCCGACTCCAACGCCTCCTGGACGAGCGGTTCGGCCGCTCGCGCCTTGACCTCATCGTCATCGCCGATCGCGACCTGGAGATCACGCGCAGCGCTGGCCAGTTTCCCTTCGACCTCGGCTCGCTGATCGCGCAGGGCTCGCAGTGCGAGGGCCTCTTCGAGCACCCGTTCGGTGCGCCAGCCCGTGGTCTGTGCGCTGACGTGCTGCAGCAGCGAGGCGGTCTGCTGATCGGCCGCAGCGAGGTCGTCAGCCGCGGCGAGCGCGTCGTGGGCGATCAGCGCTGCATCGCGATACTGCTTGGCGGTGTCGCCGACGTTGGCCGGTGTCGCCAGGTCGGCGAGCCCGCACGACTGGATGATCGATTCGAGCGCGGCGACGGCCGAGCGCACCTTGCCCTCAGCGTCGACAGCACCTTGGCGAGCGCCGCCGGCCACGTCGAGTGCGGCTGTTTCCGTTGCGATGACTCCGGCGGCCGCTGTCCAGCGTTCGTGGATCGCCTGGCTGGCGTCGGGCGAGTCGGCGCTCGGGAACCGGAGTTGCGCGGCCAACTCCTTCGCGTCCTGCGCGGCACGGGCAACAGCGTGCCCCGCGGCAGTGAGTTCCTGCTCGGCCGTAGCCACCGCACCTGCACGTTGGGTTTCGTCGGCCCGTGTCGAGCGGACGGCGTTGGCGGCATCGACTGCTTCTGCCCGTGCCACCTCGTCGACCACCATCTCGCTGCCACCTGCCGCACGACCGAGCAACACGAAACCGGCAACAGCACCGACAAGGGCGGCCGCCGCTGACACCCATTGCCCGACCACCGCGGCGATCACCGCGACGGCCAGCAGCACGCCGCCAGCGATCAACCGCGGCTCGACACCCTTGCGACCGGTCGACTTCGTGCCGGTCATCTGCGCCTGCAACCACGCCTCGGCCGGCATCCCCGTGCCCCGCCGATCCCACGCCTGTTCAGCAGCGACCCGCCGCTGCTGCGCGGCGACACCATCGCGACGAGCATCATCCACCGAGGACTGCTTCGTCGCCGCCGCACCGATCGCCAGGCGCCACGCTGACAGTGCCGTCGTGTAGGCGGTGCCGCTGTGAGTGCTGAGGTTGGCAACGGCGACCTGGTCGCGGGTGGCGCCGATCGCACCCAACGTGCGGTCGGCATTCGCTGTCGCTTCACGTGCCGCTGCGTCGGCGGCGCTGCTGGTCGTTTCGGCGAGTGCCACCGCCCGGTTCGCGTTGGACAACGCCTCGGCGGCGATCGCCACCTCGATCAGCGAACCCTCGGTGATCGTCACCTGCGACAACCGCTCGAGACTGCAACCCAGACGGGCCGCAGCAGAGGTCGCAGTGGCGGCCTTGCCGGTGGCGACTTGCTCCAGATGTCGGCGCGTCTCGATCGCCGTCTCCAACTGCGTCGGGTCGTCCACCAGGCTCTGCCACTCGCCCGGCACCACCGCCAGCCCATCGAGTTCCAGCCGCAGCACAACGATCGCCTTCTGATAGCTGACCGTCGACAACACAGTGGTGGCGACGCGCACCCGGCGTCGGGCGTCCTCGAGTTCGGCCAACGCTGCAGCCCGCTCGTCCACAAGTCGCTGATGATCCTTGGCAACTCGGGCGTGCTCGTCGGCGTTCCCGCCAG
>CAIXHI010000428.1 GCA_903919215.1 uncultured Acidimicrobiaceae bacterium | reverse complement strand
AGTGATCGCGTATCCGATACCGGGCTGATACGTGTAGGCGGCCACCGGGATGGCCTGGGGATCGCCGATCCACAACACCCGGTAGTCACCCTCCGGCGGGTTGGCGGGCAGTTGCGCGAGCACCGACATCAGCGTGCGATCGGGCATCCCCCACTGACCGTCCGACACCGTGACCAGACCCGGCACGATGCCGATGACGATGGCAACACCGCTGATCAGACCGAGCGGTTGGCGCCACCCGAAGGACCCGCCCAGGACATCGTCCTGGAAGGCCGCTGCCAACGTCGCTGCCGACAGCGCCACGCCGATGGCGACGGGAACCAGCAGTACGCCGGGCTCGGGCATGCGGAACGGCAGCAGCGAGCGGTCATCGAGGAACGCGAGTGTGCCGAACCCGAACACCAGCAGACTGGCACGCACCGCCCAGGTGAACCGCCACGCACGGGCGACGAGCGGCGCCACCAGCACTGGCAGGAACAGCGCGATCACGATGACCGACGGGCCGGTCGAGTCGTCAAGAAAACGCGACAACGTACGCAGGCCGAGCGAGTGTGAGGCCGTGACCGGCACGCCGACGATCGACGTCCAGCCGTCGTGGCCGAACAACGAGAACGCCCACGGCAGGTTGACGGCGAAGCCCACCGCCGAGGCCCCGAGCGCCGCTAGCACCACGGTGACTGCGGCGCGGGTCGAGCCGCCACACACGATGGTGCCCACGGCCACGAGCACGGCCATTCCCACCAGCAGCAGCGCGTAGGCCGGCACGAACGCCACCGCTACCGCGGTGAGCAGCGTCAGCTGGGCGAGGCGACGCACCAGCTTCGGTTGCGGAACCTCCACGTAGTGCTCGACCTCGGCGTCGTGGCGGCTGCCGGTGGTCTCGACACCGGCGATGCGTCGCAGCAGGTGCAACCCCCACGGTGCTGCGGCATAACAGGCCAGCGCCGACCAGTGACCGCCCGCCAGCAGCTGCGCCGGCAACGGCACGGCGGCGTAGACCGCGAGCGCGGCGATGCGCGCACGTGCGGTCGGGTAGAGCGACGCCAGTCGCCAGATACCGAGGTACCCGGCGAAGAGTAGGCCGACGACGCAGACCGTCTGCATGAGGCCCATGTGGAACAGGGTGGCGGCGCTACCCACCGCGATGAGGCCGACCCCAGTCGGCACTGCCGAGGTGCTGCCCAACCCGTGAGCCGACCAGTTCGACAAGTAGTCGCCGATCATCCCTCGCGGACTGGTGGGGAACTTCAGGAACTCTCCGAACGACGGAATCCCGCCGGTGAGCAGCTGTCGGCTGCCGGCGACGGCCAGGACCGTGATCGCCAGCCACGCCAGCACCGGCGCTGAACCTGCGGTCTGGCGCCAACGACGCTCGGTGGTCGAGTCGGGGTCGACCTGTCGGCTGTCGCGCGAGCGTAGGTAGCGCGTGACACGGGCACTGCCGCGTACCTGCAAGCGGGCGACCTCAGCGTCGGGCACCAGACGCAGCGCCTTCATCGAACGGCGACGTTGCAGATACGAAGGTGTGCGCGGCAAGGTGCCCAACAGTGCACCGACTGCGGCGACGACCTGGCGGAAACGCCCAGTGAAAATGCCGACGATCGACTCGGCAAGGGTCACCAAGACGAGCTGCAATGACAGGAACGGCAGTCGGCCGGCGCCCGTCAGCGTGATCACCGAGCGCATACGGTTGCGCGCCGCCATCGTGGTGTGGTGGAGATCGGGTCGCCGCTCGAGCAGCTGCTCCCGGTGCCGGGCCCGGGCGGCGGGCACCACCACCACGCGCGCACCGCCGAGGTGCGCACGCCAACACAGGTCGATGTCGTCGCCGTGGTACTCGATAGTCGGGTCGAAACCGCCGATGGTGCGGAACAGATCGGCTCGAACCAGCAAGCACGCTGACGGCACCGCGAACACATCGCGCACTGCGTCGTGCTGTTCCTGGTCGACCTCACCCGGCTCCACGATCGGGTCGACTTCGCCGAAGCGGTCGACGCCAAGCCCTACGTGCTGTAGCTCGTAGCTGCGATCCCAGGACACCAGCTTGGGCCCGACGATGCCAGCGTTCGATCGGTACATCTCTTCCACGAGCAAGCGGATCGCCCCAGGGTCGAGTGCCACGTCGTCGTGCAGGAAGCAGAAGAAACCGTTGTCGCCCTCGACCAGGTGCAGCACCTCGTTGGCCGCCGTGCCGTAGCCGGGGTTCCCGGACACGGCGCGCACGAAGGAGTCGGGCACCGTGTCGCGGATGAGTTCGGGAAGTTCACCCGGATCACCGGACACGAGGAACAGACACTTGAGGCTGCCGTAGTCCTGCGCGGCCAACGAGCGCAGCACATCATCGAACCACTCACCGGGCTCGTGCACGACCATCACAGCCACTACGGGCGGGGCGATCGGCTCAATGGGTTCCACGAAGGGTCAAGGCTAGCGGTGGCACCCCTGCCGCAACCGGTCACCCACCCGAGAGCAGCCAGAGCGCGAGCGGTTGCTTGCTAGAGTAAGCACATCTCGTCAGACCCGACGACAACAAGGAGGCCGTACCATGGCGTGTATCGCTTTTCCGTCGTTCGACCTCTCCGCTCTCGATCTGCGCCGCCTCGAACTCCCTGCTGTGGACGACAAGGTCGCCGCGCTGACGCGCGATGTGGCATACGTCGCGATCGGCTTCGGCGTGCTCGCCTTTCAGCAGGGCCAGGTTCGCCGGCGCGAACTCGAGAAGGCTGTCTCCGGCATCGTGCGCAGCCTTACCCGCCGCTGACGCGGCGGTCAGGCGAAGTAGCCGCTGACGTCGATCACCACATGCAACGTCGTGCTGGAGACAACACACCACCGGCCGGATACGTCATCGCCGCCGATCACCGTGGTGGCGGCGTTGAATCCGGCGATGTAGCGCACCATCGACACCGAGGGCACCGGAGTAAGACACGGATGCACTGTGAGATACCCGGCAGCACTCGGCCCAACCGCCGTCACCTCGGCGAGAACCGCACGCATCGTGCCGGCCGCAGGCAACCCACCCACCCCAGCGAGGGGCAGTGCACGATTCGCCCCGGCACGGAAGGCACCGGCGAGGCCAATGTTGGCATCCGGGCGTGAGTCCAGCACCCGCACCGGGGTGATCGCGAAGTACTTCGTGGTGGCGGCGGCGCCGAACCAGCCGCTGAGGTCGAGCACCACGTGCATCGAGGTGTGAAGGTACACGCAGACCTCACCGGCACCGTTCAGCGCCACCTCGACATGGTTGGTGATGCTCGTCCCTGCAGCGGTGTTCAGCGAACTGACGAGCGGCCGGTCGGCGTTGCACGGATACACCGTGAGGAACCCGTTCCCGGTGGCCCCGATCGCGTGCAGTGTGAGCGCCGCCGCAGTGGCGCCCGACGGAGCGCGACCCGCACGAACAACGGGAACGCGGATGACCGTGCCTGCCGCGGGAGGAGCTTTGGTGGTGCGCGAGTCGTACAACCGCACCGGGTTCGTCGGTTCGAACCTCACACCGGACGTGGTGGAGTACGAACCGAACATGTCGACCACCAGATCAAGATCCACGTTACTGAACACACAGAACGTGCCGTCGGCGGCGAGACGCACCACCGTGGAACCGGCGATCACACGGTTCGGCAATGTCTGCACCACCGAGGCCGTCGGCCTGGTGACGCCACAGGGATACACGGACAAGTAGCCCGCGACCGTCGGGTTGATCGCAGTCAGGTTCACCGAGGCCGCAGTAGCGACTCCGGCGAGACCTGTCTGCACCACGAGCGTGCAACCGCCGAGCAACCTGACCGGGTTGGTACCGGTGCCGTCGCGAGTGTCGATCAGGCGCACGGGTGTGATCGGGTTGAACTGGGCGCCTGCCGCAGCGGGGAGGTTGCCACCGATGGGCGGCTCGTTGCGGCCCACGCACGGGTCTGCGTTCACGGTGCCGCGAACGTTGAACCAGTTCGATTTGAGCCCCATCGCCGACTTGAACGAATCACCCGTGATGGTGACTGAACCGGCAGTGCCCAACAGCTTGAGCTGCGTGACACGGCCGCCCCAGTCGCCTTGGCCGTTGCGACCGGTGATCGAGATCGAGGACAACGACCCGATTGAGGGGTACTTGGCAGCTATGGAACTGGCGCTGATCGCGACCGACCAGTTGTGGTTCGGGTTGAGGGCGACGTCGTCGCCGTCGTCCTGAACTGCGGGGAACGGTCCGAGCTGCGTACTGCCCGCAGCAGTCCAGCCTCCCGACGAGGCAGAGAACTGCGTGTAGGCGACCGGGCCCGATGTGGAGCCGACGCGGCGCACGACACCTGCGGTGGCGGCCACGGCTGCGTCGGTGGATGGATACTCGACCTGAGTGAACGCACCACCCACAGCGGCCCGCGTTGCGGCACCCATGTAGGCCTGACAGGACGTCGAGTCGCAGGTCTTGGCGTAGGCGGTACGCCCTTCGGCGATGCCGTAGCTGCGAGCGGCGACGGCCTGCGCCTGCAGCGCCTGGCTGCCCTTGCCCCCTCCGGCGGAAGCCCACGACGGCGACATCTCCTTGGCGATCACCGAGCGCAGATAGTGCTCGACGGCAACCTCGTTCACGGTGCGGTTCTCGCCGACGGGCCCGTTGATCGCCCGGATCGCGCCGCGGTACGCCTTGGTGGCCCCACCCGGGTAACACACCGAGGCGAGGTCGGAATAGCTCGTGGTGGCATTCGAGTCCACCGACGTGCGAATAGTGACCGACGACGGGCTCGAGACAGGGATCTGCGTCCAGCCAGCAGCGAGAGCGACGCCATCGACCGGGCACGACTCGACATCGGATCGGGCCCACACGCCATACACACCTTGACTCACTTCACGGGCGACGACCGACTTCCACGGCCCGCCAGCGAAGCCGACGATCACGAGCCCACCGGTCGCGCTGACCACAGCCGTCTGCTGGTCGTCAACCCCTTGCAGCCGCACCGTCACCAATGAATCAACGGGCACCGCTCCGGCAACAGT
>CAIXHI010000427.1 GCA_903919215.1 uncultured Acidimicrobiaceae bacterium | reverse complement strand
TAGGGCCACATGGCCATCTCAGTCGTTGGCGAGCAGCTGGATCAGGCTGCTGGTGTCCCAGCGACGGCCGCCACGAGCGATGACCTGTGCGTAGAACTGGTCGATCAGCGCGGTGACCGGCAAGCGGGCACCGTTGCGGTTGGCCTCGTCGAGCACGATGCCGAGGTCTTTGCGCATCCATTCGACGGCGAAACCGAAGTCGAACTCACCCTTGACCATCGTGGCCCCACGGTTCTCCAGCTGCCAGCTCTGGGCGGCGCCGAACTTGATCACCTCGGCGACCTGCTCGGGATCGAGCCCGGCCTTCATCGCAAAGTTCAATCCCTCGGCCAACCCTTGGACGACACCGGCGATGAGGATCTGGTTCACCATCTTGGTGAGCTGCCCGGAACCGGCATGGCCCATCAGCGCACTGGCCTTGGCGTACGACGCCATCACCGGCTTGGCCAGCTCGTAGAACGCCTCGTCGTCAGCGCCACACATGATCGTGAGCTGCCCGTTCTCGGCACCCGCCTGCCCACCCGACACTGGGGCATCGATGAAGCCCACCCCGAACTCGGCCGCCGCTTCGGCAAGTTCCTTGGCCACTTCCGCCGAGGCGGTCGTGTGATCGATCAGCACCGCGCCAGCACCAGCGCCGGCGAGCGCACCATCCATGCCGTACACCACATCACGAACGTCGTTGTCGTTGCCCACGCACAGGAACACGAACTCGGCGCCCTCGGCCGCCTCACGGGGCGTCGGAGCGGCGCGATGGCCGTACAACGCGACCCACGCGAGCGCCTTCTCGGGCGTGCGGTTGTAGACGGTGACCTGATGGCCGTTGGCAGCGAGGTGACGGGCCATGGGGGTGCCCATCACGCCGAGCCCGATGAAGGCGACGGAACTCATTGCGACAGTCTTGCCGGTCACAAGGGCACATCTGCGCACTTGGCGCGGACAGGTGTCACGCTGATGCGGTGATTGATCATCTGGTCCTGGCCACCCCGTCCGTGGATGCCACCGCGGCGACCGTTCGCGACACCTGGGGCGTACCGGTGATGGCCGGCGGGTCGCATGTCGGGATGGGCACGCGTAACGAGTTGACCGGGCTGGGAGGCACGACCTATCTGGAGATCGTCGGTCCCGATGAGGCACAACCGGAGCCTGGATTCCCGCGCCCGTTCGGTGTCGACGAGCTCACGGAGGCAGCGCTGGTGGCATGGTGCGCGCGGCCAACGCGTCCGCTCGCGCAGGTGTTGGAGCGACTGTCGGGCGAGGGTATCGATCTCGGACCGGCCACCACCATGTCGCGGGCACGACCCGACGGTGTGCTGTTGCAGTGGCAACTGACGTTCCCGCTGCTCACTCCCCCGCACTCGGGCACACTGCCGTTCCTCATCGATTGGCTCCACTCCCCGCACCCCACCGCCTCGCTGCCACACGACGCGACGCTGCGGCGCTTGACGATCACCCATCCTCAGCCCGACCTCGTGCGCACCGTGCTGGTTGCGATCGGTGAATCGACGATCATCGCCATCGAGCAGGGTGCACCGTCGCTACACGCGACCGTCGACACCCCGCGCGGTGAGGTCACCCTCGGGCGGTGAGACTGGCGAGCAGTTCGTCGACGATCGACATCGGCGTCAGCGGATGCATGAACACGAGTCGCCCCACGGGCTCGCCGCGATGTGTCGTGGGCGCCACGAAGGCAGTACCCCGCTGCAGCAGATCGGCCGACCACACACGCCAGTCGTCGGCGACCCAACCGTGGCGGCGGAACAACACGACGCTCAGTTCGGGGCGCATCAGCAACTCCGTATCCGGGCACACCTCGAGCGCATCGGCCATCGCCTCGGCAAGGCGGAGGCCGGCCCGAATTGCGGCACGGTGCGCCTCGACACCGTGCAGTGCCAAGGCGAACCAGATCGGGAGACCGCTCGCTCGCCGGGTCAGTTGGTAACCGAGATCGCTGGGGTTGAACACATCGTCGGCGGTGCGAATCGAGTCGATGTACGGGCCGTGTTGCGTGTGCACGGCACTCGCCAACTCTGGCCGCCGGTAGACCAGCGCACATGAACCGACAGGGGCGAACAACCACTTGTGCGGATCGACGATGAACGAGTCGACGCGCTCGATCCCGGCGAAGCGATCACGCAACTCCGGTAGCAGCATCGCCGCCAACCCATAGGCCCCGTCGACGTGCAACCACGCGTCCAACTCGGCGGCAACGTCGGCACACCCGGCGAGGTCGTCGATCACCCCAGCGTTGGTGCTGCCTGCGGAGGCGACGATGGCCGCGATGTCGGTGCGCCCGGCGACCGCACGGCGGATCGCTGCACCGGTGAGCCGACTGTCGGCGCCAGTTGGCACGACCAGTGGTTGCATACCCAGCAGGTGCAGCGCACTGCGCACGGACGCATGCGCCGTGTCGGCCACGACGACGACGCGCCGTGAACCCGCCTGCTCGCGCGCCACGGCCAGCGCCGACAGGTTGCCAATGCTGCCACCGCTCATGAAACAGCCACCGGCCGACGAGGGCATGCCAGCGGTGCGGGCCAGCAACTCGAGCACCTGATTCTCGGCGGCGATCGCCCCGGCGGCCTCCAACCACGACTCGGCGGAGAAGTTCGCGGTACCGACGATGGCATCCATCCACACGCTGGCGACGGAAGGCGAAGTGGGAATGAATGCGAGGAAGCGATCACTGTCGAGTCCGATGTTCGCCGGCGCGGCGACATCGGCGAACATCCGCCATGCGCCGTCGAGACCCAGGCCGCCATCGGTGATCGCTCCGGCCAGCGCTCGCTCTAGCGTCGCCTTGTCGCCCGCCACACCGGCACCGGTACCAGCCAGGCGTTCGCGGATCCAGTGCACTGCGCGTGCGTCAAGGTCGCCCGTCGAGGCGCCCACACCGTGCAGTGTCACCGCGTCACTGCGGGGTGACGTACGCGGAGGTGATGCCGCCGTCGATGATCAACGACTGCCCGGTCATCCAACTGGACTCGTCACTGGCGAGGAACAACGCACCGTTGGCGATCTCGATCGGCTCGCCGAAACGGCCCATCGGGATGTGCACCAGGCGACGGTTGCGCTTCTCGTCGTCGCTGAGGAACTTCGCCAGCATTGGGGTCATGATCGGCCCGGGGCACAGCGCGTTGCAGCGAATGCCCTGACGGGCGTAAATCGTGGCGATCTCGCGTGTCATCGCCAGTACGGCGCCCTTCGACGCGGTGTACGCGATCTGCGGTGTGGCGGCTCCCATGTGGGCCACGAACGAGGCCACGTTGACAATCGACCCGCCACCGCTGGTCAGCATCGCCGGGATCGCGAATTTGCATCCGAGCATCGTGCCCAGGACATTGATGTCCATCGTCTTCTGGTAGGTCTCGACACTGGTGGTGACCGGGTTGTCGTCATCGCCGAGCATCACGCCAGCGTTGTTGTAGAGCACGTGCAGGCCGCCGTAGGTCTCCACGGCAAAGGCAACTGCGTTCTCCACCGACTCGGGGTTGGTGACGTCGCACGCAACGAAACTGGCATCTCCTCCTGCCTCGGTGATCGCATCGATCACCTCGTCTCCGTCGGAGATGTCGGCGATGACCACCTTCGCGCCCTCAGCGGCGAAGCGCTCGGCCCCCACCCGACCGAGACCCGACGATGCACCAGTGATGAGGGCGACCTTGCCCGCGAGACGACTCATGGCGAGCACGGTAGCGGATCCGCCAGACTGAGGGCCATGAGCACCTGGCGCGTCATGACGTGGAACATCCTCGGCGCCCATGACCCCGATCTCGCTGCCGTTGCCCAGGCGATCAGCGAGCGCGAGCCAGATGTCGTGGCGCTCCAAGAGGTGCGCCGCAGTCAGGCTCGGCACC
>CAIXHI010000426.1 GCA_903919215.1 uncultured Acidimicrobiaceae bacterium | reverse complement strand
GGGTGGGCCCGCCCCACGCACCGGCTCAGCGTACGGATGCCCATCTCGTACGCCGTCACCTGTGTCGCTCCCCGCCTGCCCGAGTTCACGGCCGCTCACCCGGACGTCGAGTTGCGTCTGGTGTCTGCCCTGTGGGCCGACTCGCTCACGCCCGACGACGTCGACCTCGACATCCACTTCGGTCCCGGCCAGTGGCTCGGCGAGTTGCTGCACCAAGAGACCGCCAGCGCAGTGTGGGCGCCTACGTACGGCGAGGTCGAGCAGGTGGCCGACCTCGCCCAGCGCCCACGGGTGCACGTCCTCGGGCTCGAGAGCCATTGGACGGTGCTGCTCGGCAGCGCAGCAGCGGCCGTCAACGACCACGACCTCACCGTCGACACCTCGTTGGCCGCCATCGAACTGGCCCTCACCGGACAGTACGCGGCTGCGGTGCCATCACGGTTCGTGCACCGGCAACTCGCCGACGGCCGGTTGCACAGCCTCCCCGAGGGCACCAAACCGATCGATGAGACGCACTACGTGGTCACTCCGCCGGGACGACGTTCGCCGTCTGCGCACGCAAGCGCGTTCGTCGAGTTCCTGCGCTCTGCGGCGACTGCGCCGCAGCAGGATCGAAGCGGTTCGCCACACTCTCGCTGAGGCGGTCGAGGATGATGGCCATCACCAGCAACGCCAAACCCGACTCGACACCCACCCCGGTGTCGGGTTTGGTGAGCGCAGCCACCGATTCGTAGCCCAGACCTTGACCGCCGATCAATCCGGCGATGATGACCATCGACAGCGCCATCATGATCACCTGGTTGAACGCCAGCATGATGCCCTTCATCGCCAACGGTACGTGCACACCCCACAGGCGTTGCCGCGGTGTGGCGCCGAACGTGGTGGAGGCCTCCAAGACCTCCGGGCTGACCTGCTTGATGGCCAACGCCGTGAGCCGCACACCTGGTGGAACCGCATAGATCACTGTGGCGAGGATGCCGGGCACGTACCCAACTGCGAACAGCATCACGAACGGGATGGCATAGATCAGCGACGGAAACGTCTGCAGCGCGTCGAGCACCGGCTCGCAGGCGGCCTCGAGCCGCGGCCGACGGCCGACGAAGATGCCCACCGGCACGGACACAAGGATCGCCAGCGCGACTGCCACCATCAGTTGCGCCAGCGTCTCGAGCGACTGCGGCCACATACCGAGCAGCCCTACACCCACCAAACCGCCGAGGCAGAACAGCGCGAACTTCCACCCGCGCAGCACCCATGCCAGAACCACCACCGCACCGATGAGCACCGGCCAGGCGATCGACACGCCCATCAAGTCGCGGATGCGAATGACTACATCGCGCACGATGAAGTCGTTCACCCACTGCAGCTGGTCGTGGAAGTTGCTGCGGATGCTCTTCACCAGACGATCGACCGGTTCAGCCACGCTGTGGTCGAACTTCCACGGGCTACCCAGGCTGTTGGTGGCGTCAGCGACGACGTAACTGACCGCGAGCGCGGCCGCCGCGACGGCCCAGTAGAGCTTGCCCGCGATCGGGAACACACGGCGACGATCCACCAGCGATCGGGTGGTGCGGTCGAACGCCATCGCTACGGCGAAGATGGCCACACCGATGAGGAACGAGCGGCCAGGACTGCGCAACTTCAAAGTGTCGATCAACTCGGCGCCGAGTCCGCCAGCCCCGACCAGCGCACCGATGACCACCATGCCCATGCAGAGCATGATCGTCTGGTTCATCGCCGTCACGAACGATTTGATCGCCTGCGGTGCCTGCACCTTCCAGAGCAACTGCCAGCGATTCGACCCGAAGATGAGACCGGCCTCCACCGATGCGGGCGGCACCTGGCGGATACCGAGTGCCACGATGCGAATCATCGGCGGCAGTCCGAAGATGATGGTGGCGATGGCTGCTGGAACCTGCTTGATGCCGAAGATCAACACCGACGGCACCAGATAGAACGTGACCGGCAGGCTCTGCATGGCATCGAGCACTGGCCGCATCAGCCGCTCGACCTTCGGGTTGAGCCCCGCCCACACACCGAGCGGAGTGCCGATGATCACGCACGCGAGGATGCAGAACAGCATCAACGCCACGGTTTCCATACCTTCCTTGTGGAGGCCGGAGAACTCGACGAACAGCAATCCGCTCGCCACCACCGCTGCTGTGACCCACTTACCCGAGCGCAGGATGACCACGAACACGAGCAACGGCAGCCAGAACCAGGGCAGGTCGAGCAGCAGATCACGGATCGACTCGTAGCGAGCCAACACGAAATCGCCGATCGGGCGGATGATGTCGTGCAACCAGAAGTTCGAGTTGCGGTTCCGGCGAACCCATGACTGTGCGTCGTTGACCGGGTTGGCCAGGTGGCGATTCCAGGAGTCAGGGAAGAAGGTGGTGCCGCGCAGCACGATCTGCAGCACGATCAGCGCCACCACCGCCGCTGCCACGAGTTGCCACTTGCGTTGTCTAGCGAACGTCACGCCTGACCTCACCCAGTAGCGCAGCGACCCGAGCACGGTCGATCGAGCCGACCACGGTGTCGTGCTCGTCGACCACAGCGACCGGCAAATCACTCGCCACCAACGCCGGTAAGACCTCGGAGATGTGGGCCGAACTGCGTACCGACATCGTGGCCCCGCTGACCGGTGCGCCGAGCACTGCGGCGGCGGTGAGTACCCGCTCGCGAGGTACGTCGGTGACGAACTCGCGCACGTAGTCGGTGGCCGGGTTGAGCACCAGATCCTCGGGTGTCCCGATCTGATCGAACTCGCCGTCCTTCATGATCGCAATGCGATCGCCAAGGCGCACGGCCTCGGCGAAGTCGT
>CAIXHI010000425.1 GCA_903919215.1 uncultured Acidimicrobiaceae bacterium | reverse complement strand
GCAACAGCTCGCTCGCGGAACGGCGGATGAACACCCACCTCACGGCGCTCGGCGACTGGCTGGGCCGCAATCGCGAATCGCCGAGATCGCTCGAAGGTGTGCTCGAGTCGGCCGATGACGTGAAGCTCGGCACGAAGGTTGCCCGACTGCTGATGATCGACATCGTCGACCGTGGCTGGCCGATCGGTGAAGTGCTGGGCTCGGAGGCTCACCTCGTGGAGCAATACGGCGTCAGCCGCGCTGCACTGCGCGAGGCTGTCCGCCTTCTCGAATACCTGCGCGTCGCCGCGATGAAGCCGGGGCCGCGCGGCGGTCTGATCATCACCGAGCCAAGTGTCGACCCAATTGTCGAGGCCGCAACGGTGTTCCTGGAGTACCGCCGTATCAAGACCGGCCAACTTCTGGAGTTGCGGATCGGCCTCGAGTCTGATGCGATCGCGCTCGTCGTCGAACGTGCGACCGACGACGACATCGAATCGCTGAGGTCGATGACCGAGGATGCGGCGCGACACCACTACGCAGGTTCGATCGCCGATGATCTCCATCTGCGGATTGCCGACCTCAGCGGGAACCCGGCAATCGCACTCTTCGTACGCGTCCTTGCCCATCTCACCCGCGTCCATGCCACCGGAACGAACGTCTCCAACCGACAGCGCGTGGCCTACGCCGCCGAATCTGGTCACGCGCATGACGGCATCGTCGACGCGATCGCTCAACGCGACACCGCCTTGGCACGGCGGCGGATGATGAAGCACCTCGATCTGATGGCCCCGGTGCTGCAATAGCTCAGCGCTGTCGTGCTGAGGTCTCCGCTTACTGCTCCTGGCGCATCTTCAGCAATCTGCGGCGAGTCCCGGCGATCCATTCGTCGTAGTTCGTTGCCTTGCGCAGGAACGAGTCCGCCACCCGAGTGTGCGGCAACACGAGGAACGGTTCGGTGGTCATCATTGCGTCGATCGTGAAATTGGCGACGTCGCTGGACTTCATCACCTCGCCGAGGGCGCCCATATCCGGAGGTGTACTCGAGATGTCGCCGGCCTCGAGGCCGAACATCCCGGTGTACACAGCGTTCGGGCACAGGCACGAGACGCGGACGCCGAGATGGCCGTAGTTCAGGGTCACCCACTCGGCGAAGCCCAGCGCGCCGTGCTTGGTGAGGGTGTACCCCGGCGCCGACGGGCCGGTGATCAACGACGCGGACGAGATCGTCTGCAGTAGGTAGCCACCACCGCGCTCGACCATCGACGGCACCACTGCCTTCGCCGCCCACACATGCGCCAACAGGTTCACGTCGACGATGCGCTGGTAGTCCTCCACAGAGCCGGTGAGACCCGCTGTCTGCGGGTCGCTGTAGCCGGCGTTCGAGCAGAAGATGTCCACGGGGCCGTACTCGGCGGTGGCGGCCGCGACGAGCGCATCGACTGCGGCAGCATCGCCGACATCCGTGGTGACACCGAGCGCCCCGAGACGAGACGCCACGAGGGCGACACCGTCCGAGTTCACGTCGGAGATCACCACCTTCGCGCCCAACTCCGAGAAGCGCGAGGCCAACGCGCATCCGATACCGCTCGCGGCACCAGTGACCACGACAACCTTGCCAGCTACTTCCATCTCGGAATCCTCCATCATCGTGGTCACGGCGTTCGTCACCGATACCGGTTACGTGACACAAACCGTCACTCTTGACACATCATGCCACCTGCTCGTAACGTGCGCAAGATGTCGATCGCCACGAGTCTTCCGTCCTTCGATCTCACCGGCAAGGTGGCCGTCGTGACCGGCGGGAGCCGCGGGATCGGCCGCTCGATCGTGCTCGGCTATGCCGCCGCCGGCGCCGACGTGGTGATCGCCAGCCGCAAGATCGACAACTGCGAGTCGGTCGCTGCCGAAG
This sequence comes from uncultured Acidimicrobiaceae bacterium, assembly GCA_903919215.1. Taxonomy (GTDB): domain Bacteria; phylum Actinomycetota; class Acidimicrobiia; order Acidimicrobiales; family Ilumatobacteraceae; genus UBA668. The sequence continues at coordinate 2,282 of CAIXHI010000425.1, read as the reverse complement.
TGCGCGAGCGCTTCGGACGACGAGCATTGGCCGTCGCCACGCATGTGGCCCGCTGGGACGAATGCGACCGCCTCGTCGACACCGTGTACGACACCTTCGGTCGTTGCGATGTGTTCGTCAACAACGCCGGTCTCTCACCGTTGTACTCCGACCTCGCCTCGATCACCGAGGACTACTTCGACAAGGTGGTCGGTATCAACCTGAAGGGGCCGTTCCGGTTGGGTGCGCTGGTCGGTACCCGCATGGCTGCCGGCGACGGCGGTTCCATCATCAACGTCAGCACCATCGGGTCATTGCGGCCCAGTGGGAACGAGTTGGTGTATGCATGCGCAAAGGCAGGGCTGAACGCCCTCACAATCGGCTTGGCGGATGCATTCGGCCCCAAGGTGCGCAGCAACGGCATCCTGCCCGGCGGTGTGCGCACGGACATCACCGCTGTCTGGCCCCCCGAGATGTTCGCGTCGGCTGCGGCGGTACCACTGGGACGGATCGGGGAAGCGGACGACTTCGTCGGCCCGGCGCTGTGGCTCGCCACGGAAGCATCGGCCTACGTCACCGGCGTGTTGCTACGCGTTGACGGTGGCGCGTATCGGCAGATGAGCTGAGCCCGGAGGTACTGTGGCGTGATGACGAGGCTGGAGACACGCAGGGCCTTCGCCGCCAGCGAAATCGCGCGCACCGCAATGGCCCTGTTCGCCGACCGCGGGTTCCACGCCGTCACCGTTGAAGAAATCGCTGAGGCGGCGGAGATCTCGCCCCGCACGTTCTTCCGGTACTTCCCGGCGAAGGAAGATGTCGTCCTGCTCGAGCAGCGACGGATGCAGGAGCGGTTGGTGGATGCCTTCACCGCTCGACCAACTGAGGAGCCGCCGATCACTGCGCTCCGCAACGCGTACCTCGCCACTTCCGACGTCCCCGCCAATCGGCGCAAGGCGGTGCTGCAGCACAACCGGGTACGCCTCGACGTGCCCGCGATCCTGGCGCGTGGCTACGGCGAGGATGTGTTCGGCAATAACGCGATCATCGATGCACTCGCGACGCGAATGGGCGTCGACTCGCTCCACGATTCGCGGCCCGCAATCGCCGCTGCAGTGATGGCTGCGGCGGCAGCGACCGCCTTCGACCGTTGGCTGCGCACGACTGGGCGCGGCAATCCGGCCGACGCCGTAGGAGTCGCCCTCGCGATGGTGGAGTCCGGTTTGCGCTCGATGGACACACCGTCCGACTGAGGCCTGGAACCGGCGGGCGGAATACCGTACACTCAGTTGAATGAATGTGCCGATGGTCACATCGCGTCGTCAAGGAGGAAACATGGGCCGGTTCGAGGGCAAAGTCATCGTTATCACGGGTGGTGGAGCCGGGCTAGGGCGCCTGTGCGCATTGCGCTGGGCTGCCGAGGGCGCCTCAGTCGTCGTCACCGACGTCGTCGAGCAGCGGGCACACGTCCTCGCGGCCCTCATCAACGATGAGGGCGGCAAGGCGATCGGCTTGAAGGCCGACGTCTCGGTCGAGGCCGAAGTCGAAGCCGCCGTGGCTGCCGCTGTGGCCAAGTACGGCCGACTCGACATCATGTTCGCCAATGCCGGCAAGGCGCCGGCGGGTATGGGCACGATCGCCCTCGAAGACATCACGAGCGACGAATGGGACGACGTCAACGACGTGGTCTACAGGGGTGTGTTCTACGCCGGCAAGCATGCGTGTCGGCAGATGAAGACGCAGCCCGAGGGCGGCAACATCGTCGTCACTGTCTCGGCCGGTGGCCACAATGCCTACCCGGGCTTCGGTCCCTACTGCGCGGGGAAGGCCGGCGCAGTCGGCATCGTCCGTTCGATGGCCTACGACTGGGGTCGCTATGGCATCCGCGTCAACGGCCTCTCACCCACACATGGCATGTCGGTCAACTTCCCTCTCCCGCCAGAGACACCCGCACTGGGTATGTCGTACGAGGAAGCGGCCCTCGCCGAGTCCGGCGCGACCTGGGATCCCTTCACGATGTTCCCCGGCCCGCTCAAGGTCAACCGCCCGCCCTCGCTGGAAGACAACGCCAACGTGGCCACGTTCCTCGCGTCGGACGACTCGGCCTACATGTCGGGCATCGTGATCCAGTCGTGCGACGGTGGCAGCTTCTCCCGCACCTCGATCCCGATCCCGGAGAACTGGTCGCTCGAAGACGAGGCCTGAGTCCTCGCTGGACCTCGCTCGACCTCAGCGACAGCCCCGTGGCACTCACCCGAGTGCCACGGGGCTGTTGCGCGTTCAGCGGCGGTCAGAGCGCGTCGACG
>CAIXHI010000424.1 GCA_903919215.1 uncultured Acidimicrobiaceae bacterium | reverse complement strand
GGTCGGTCGCACGCCAGGTCGCGCGCGCCGCATAGCCTGGTGCCGCCACCGCCGGCGCGTGCGGTGGCGCGGTTGTCTATCAAGCGATATCGAATCTCACGCCCTGTGCCAGCGGTACCGCGTTTGAGTAGTTGATGGTATTGGTGGCGCGCCGCATGTAAGCCTTCCACGCGTCGCTCCCTGCCTCGCGCCCTCCCCCGGTCTGCTTTTCACCGCCGAATGCGCCGCCGATCTCGGCCCCGCTGGGGCCGATGTTGACGTTGGCGATGCCGCAGTCACTGCCCGCAGCGGACATGAACCGCTCGGCGTCGCGCAGGTCGGTGGTGAAGATGCTGCTGGCCAGACCCTGCGGCACCTCGTTGTGCAGGCGGACCGCCTCATCGAAGGTGTCGTAGGCCATCACGTACAGGATTGGGGCGAACGTCTCGGTATGCACGATGGCTGTCTGACCGGGCATGGTGACGATCGCCGGGCGCACGTAGGCCGCGTCCGGCATCTGCTCGGCGAAGTGCCGTTCACCGCCCACCACCACCGTGCCACCATCAGCCTGCGCTGTATGGATCGCGGCGTGCATGCGGTCGAGGCTGCCGATCGTGACGAGCGGGCCGACGAGCGTGGCCTTGTCGAGCGGACTCCCCACCGGCAGGCTGGCGAATGCGGTGGAGAGGCGACTGACCACTTCATCGAGACGCGATGTGTGCACGATGAGTCGGCGCAGGCTGGTGCAGCGCTGGCCTGCAGTGCCAGCCGCAGAGAAGGTGACGCCGCGCACCACCAGTTCGGCGTCGGCGCTGGGAGTGATGATGGCTGCGTTGTTGCCGCCGAGTTCGAGGATGCTGCGCCCGAAACGGGCGGCCACTGCCGGCCCGACCTTGCGGCCCATGGCCGTACTGCCCGTGGCGGACACCAGCGGTACCCCTTCGTGGGCCACCAGTTCCGCGCCTACGGTGCCGTCGCCCAGCAGCACCTGGTTCAGATGGGCCGGTACATCGAGTCCCTTCGCCGCCTGCTGCAGCAAGGCATCGGTTGCCAGCGCGGTCAGCGGCGTGAGTTCGCTGGGCTTCCACAGCACCGGATTACCGCACACCAGCGCGAGCGCTGCGTTCCAGGCCCACACCGCGACGGGGAAGTTGAACGCGCTGATGACGACCGTCGGGCCAAGCGGCAGCCATTGCTCCATGAGGCGATGGCCGGGGCGTTCGCTGGCGATGGTGAGGCCCTGCAACTGGCGGCTGAGGCCGACGGCGTAGTCGCAGATGTCGATCATCTCCTGGACTTCGCCGAGCGCCTCGCTCTCGATCTTGCCGGCCTCGAGCTGCACCAGCCGGGCAAGGTCGACCTTGTGGAGTCGCAACTGCTCGCCGAGACGGCGCACGAGCTCACCGCGCACGGGTGCCGGTGTGGTGCGCCACGTGAGGAACGCAGTGGCGGCGCGATCCACCGCGGTGGCCACGCTGACGCTCGCGGCGACCGCACCGATGATGGTGCCGGTGATCGGTGTGCGGGCCGTGTGCGGCCCAGTGCCCAGCGGCGCCGCACCGCAGGCGCGCAAGGAATGGTCGGCGATGGTGTGCAGGGCGTCTGTGGTGGGGAAGTTCACACCTTCATCGTGCCACGCAGAGCAAGTGGCGCTGGCCCGCGGTCAACGGTGAGCGCTGTGCCCGCGGCCCGCTACGGCGGCGACGAGGCCGAGGCCGATGAACATGCCGCCCGACACCCAGCGGCGCATGATCGGCAGTGTGCGGCCGCGCAGCAGCAGATGTCGGAAGCTGCTGGCCATCAGCGAGTACGTACCGTTGAACACCGTGGCGAGCAGGACGAAGATCACGCCGAGCACCAGTGATTGCACACCGGCGTGCGGTTCGTCGGCGTGCACGAACTGCGGGAAGATCGACAGGAAGAACAGCGCGGTCTTCGGGTTCAGCATGTTCACCAGCACGCCCTGGCGGAACGCAGCCTTCATCGACACACCGGGCCGGTCGGGGTCGAGTTCCTCCGGCTTGCGCAAGAGCGTGAGGACACCGGACACGATGAGATAGATCGCACCGGCCCACTTCACGATGTTGAACGCGGTGGCCGACGCGGCGAGTACGGCGCTCAGGCCACCGGCCGCAGCGGCGGCCTGAATGAGGTCGCCGAGTTCGAGCCCGGCGACGGCGGCCAATCCGACTTCGCGTCCGTCGGCGATGCTGCGCTGCAACGTGTAGAGCATCGCCGGGCCGGGGATCAGCAACAGGGCGACAGTTGCCGCGGCGAACGCCGCGAGTGTCGACCAGGCGGGCATGGTGTGATCGTACGATCAGTCGGCGGCGCGAGGCACGAACACGCGGCTCGCCGGACTGGCCCCGGTGATGGCATCGGCAGCCAGGATGACGGCAGCTCCGGTGTAGGCACTGGTTTCCTCGGCGGGGAAGCGCACGAGCGAGGGATAGACGATGCCGGTGTCGTAGGCGCCGTCGGGGCGCCGGTGTGGGCGGGTCCAGGCCAACAGGTCGGTGGCCGTGGCCATGTCGCCGATGACGGCGTAGGCGATCGAGGCCTCGGCGGTCTCGCTGGCCGTCACCCACGGCTCGTCGCTGACACAGCGGATGCCCTTGCCGTCCATCGCGAATGTCGGCCAGCCGTCGGCCAAGCGGGCGAGGGCCCGGTCGCCGGTGAGACACCCCGAGAGCACCGGGTAGTACCAGTCCATCGCCCAACGTTCTTTCGGCTCGAACGCCTCGGGGTGATCGTCGATGCGCTGCGCCAACACGTCGGCCGCTGCCGTCCAGTCGGGCCGCGGTTCGTGGATCAACTCAGCCAGGAGGGCTCCACTGCGCAGGGCATGGGCGATACTGGATGAACCGGTGAGCAGTGCGTAGTCCCACGGGGCATCGTCGGCGTTGCGTGCCCACAGGATGGTGCCGTCGGCGCGGCGCATGGAGAGCACCCAGTCGAGCGAGCGTTGCACTGTGGGCCACAGATGGTCGACGAAGCCTCGGTCCCAGGTGCACAGCCAGTGGTGCCACACGCCGGTGGCGATGTAGGCGCACACGTTCGTGTCGAGCTTGGCCTCTTCCACCGAACCGTCGGGCAGGTAGTAGTTCCACCAGCTCCCATCGGGCAGCTGGATGTCGACCAGCCACTCGTAGGCGCGCTCGGCCGGTGCGTGCAGGCCGGCCACGTCGAGTGCCATTGCCGTCTCGACATGGTTCCAGGGGTCGCAGTGACCACCCGGGAACCACGGGATCATGCCCGTGTCGAGTTGTAGCGACGCGATCGACTCGGCGGTCTGCACGACCTCGTCGGACGACAACACACCTTCGAGGTGTGGGATGCGCGAACGCGTCACGGTTTGGTTCCGTAGACGATGAGGCTCTTGCCCAGCACGGGCGCCAGCGTGCGTTCCAGCAGCGCCATGCCCTTGGGCTGGTTGATGATCTCCCACTCGAGCAACGTGCGGTAGCGGGACACGAGCGGGTGATCGTCGCGGCGTGGGCCGACCGCGCACTTCAGCCACCAGTACGGCGAGTGCAGCGCGTGGGCGTGGTGGCTGCCGAGCACGGTGAGGCCTGCGGTACGCATCTTGGCCTTGAGTTCGGTCTCGCTGTAGATGCGCACGTGCCCACCCACCGACTTGGGTGCGTGGTACTCGTCGCTGAGCATCCAGTTGACCTTCTCGGGGAACCACGTGGGCACCGTGGCGGCGAACGTGCCCCCGGGTCGCAGCACGCGCACCAGTTCAGCGATCGCGTCGGTGTCGGCCTGGATGTGCTCGAGCACCTCGCTGGTGATCACCCGGTCGAATGATCCATCGGCGAAGGGCAGCCGGGTGGCGTCACCCTGCAGCGTCCCGACGTAGCGCTCTTCGGGAATCTCCCCGGCCGCTGCCATCGCACCGAAGGTATTGCGCGTGGCCACCATCTCGTCGGCGGAGTAGTCGAGGGCGACGACACGCGCTCCGAGGCGGGCGAGCTCGAAGGCGTGACGGCCGAAACCGGCTCCGGCATCGAGCACGAGGTCGCCGGGCTGCACGCCCAAACGGTCGAATCGGATGGTCAGCAATTCCTAGATCCGACCGTTCTTGCGCAACTTCTGCACGTTGGCTGGCATCGCCAGCACTTCCCGGTACTGCTCGACGGTGAGCTGCGCGCAGTGCTTCCAGCTCCAGCGCTCGACCACGCGCTGACGGCCAGCGTCGCCGACACGTGCCCGCAACGCAGCACCTTCTGGCGAGGTGTCGAGGCCGCGACGCAGGGCGGCCAGCAGCGACTCGACATCGCCCGCTTTGCACCCCAGCACGGTGTCGCCGTCTTTGCCGGTCACCTCGGGCAGCGCGCCGCCGTCGGTGGCCACGAGGCAAATGCCGGTGCACATGGCCTCGATCGCGGGCAGCGAGAACCCCTCGTACAGGCTGGGCACGACGGCCAGTTCGGCCTCGGCATACAACTCGACGATGCGCTCATCGGACACACCCGACACGAAGTCGATGTACGGTCGCAGGCCGAGCTTGTCGATGAGGTCGTTGCTGGCGCCGGCGCGGGGCTTGCCGATGATGGTGAGACGGATGTCGTCGCGCTCGGTGCGCAGCTTGGCCATCGCCTCGAGCAGATACGACAGACCCTTCAAGGCCACGTCGGCCGACGCAGTGGTGATCAGGCGGCCGGTCTGACGCTGCACACCTGGAAGCGCGGTGAACAGGTCGGGGTCGACACCCACCGGCACCAGACGCATGCGATCGAGGCTGACGCCCATGTCGGCGTTGATGTCCTTGATGCTGTTCTCGCTGACGACGACGACGCGCGGCATACGGCTGGCGACGCGGCCTTGCATCTTCACGAAGTTGTACCAGCGACCGATACCGCGTCGCTTGCGACGGTTCTCGGTGTGTTCCATCTCCAACGCCCGGTCGCGAGTGATCGGGTGGTGCAGCGTGACGATCGTGGGGATCATCCGCTCGACACCGAGGATGCCGTAACCGAGGCACTGGTTGTCGTGTACCAGGTCGAAGTCGCGCTGACGCTTCTTCAACTGCTCGTAGATGCGCACACTGAACGCGAGGGGCTCGCCGAACGTGCCCTTCAGGTGGCTGAGCGACTCCACCCAGTCGCCCTTGGTCTTGAGCTCCCAGTAACCGGGCATGCGGCCGGGAAAGTGCTCGTTCCACAGGTCGAGGCTGGGCAACTCGTGTAACGGAACGCGCCCGTCGAGGACTGGGTAGGGCTGACCGCTGAACACTTCGACCGTGTGGCCGAGGTCGGCGAGCGCCTTGGTGAGGTGGCGCGTGTACACACCCTGGCCACCCACGTGGGGCTTGCCCCGGTAGGTGAGATAGGCGATCTTGAGCGGGGCGCTCGGGTCGAGACCCTTGGCGCTGGCCGGCGTGACGGCAGACATGGGAAATCAGGCTATCGGCGCCGAGTTACCCGTGGGTAGCTGGGATCATCTGTCCTGGTCAGCCGAGGGCGCAGGTGGTGGGGATGGTGAACGTGTCGCCGACCGTGGTGCTATTGCCGCGAAGGTCGTAGACAGTGATCGAGAAGTTGTAGGTGCCGTAGAAGCTGCTCGCAATGCTGCTGAGCAGAATGGCGCCGTACGAGGTGTTCAGGCCACGGTCCTTCAGTTGGTTGCTGCCCGATGCCGGCCCACTCCAGGTGACGACGATCGGTTTGACGATGCCAGATTCGTCGCTGTACGAGACGTCGAGGTTTGCGCCACCGGTGAGGCACAGGCTGCCGAAGGGGTGGCCCCCGAGCTTCACGGCCGGCGGGTGCTCGACGCGGGCACGCAACTTGATCGTGACGCGGGTGCCGTCGCCCGCCACGAGGTCGACCGTGCGGGCCAGATCGCCCTCGGGCAGGTTCGCCCGGTCGAGCGTGACTTTGAAGCGGTGGGTGGCGCCGGGGGCGAGAGTGCCCGAGGTGGAGAGCGGCACGAACGGCGCCAGGTCGTGTTCGGCGTGCCAGTCGAGCGGCGAGGCGCCGTCGTTGCGCAACGTGATCGAGCCGAGGGTGTCCGTAGCCCCGAGGTCGATGACGGTCGCGGACACGGCGAGGGCACCGGGGGCAGGTGCGGCCGACGTGGTGGTCGCCGGTTCAGTGGTCGTGGTGGCCAGCACAGTGGTCGGCGTGGTGGCCAGCACAGTGTCGAGGGTGGTGTCGACGGTGGTGTCGAGCACCACCGTGGTGGGTGCGGCCGCCGGGACGTTGCCACCGTCGTCGGTGACCACACCGACGATCGCGCCGCCGCCTACACCGACCAACACCGCGATCAGCGAGGCAAGGAGCACGAACGGCCAGCGGAGGTGCCGCACCAGTCGTGGGAATCCGCCGTCGGAGTCGAACGTGTAGCTGCGCTTGGGTGCCGCGCCGGGTGTTCCGGCGAGTTGCAGGATGCGACTGCGCAGGTCGGGCGGGGCGGCGAACGCGGTGCCCGAACCGATCAGCGCCAACGGGGCGGCCCGCTTCTTGGTCGCTTCGCACGTCTCGCAATGTTCGAGGTGACGAGCGACCCGCTTGCGGATGAGTACCGAGAACTCGCCATCCCAGCCGCGCAGGATGTCGTCGAGGTCGCGGCACTCCTTGCGGCCGGCCTTGGCGACCACGAGTGCGCCGAGGCTGCGCTCGACACGTTCACGCATGCGGTGCACCAGCGTGTAGCTCTGCTCGGCGGTGACGCCGAGCGCGGCAGCGAGTTCGGCACCCTGCAGTCCTTGGCGCACGCTGAGTTCCAGCACCAACTGATCGCGTTCGTCCAGTCCGCAGGCC
>CAIXHI010000423.1 GCA_903919215.1 uncultured Acidimicrobiaceae bacterium | reverse complement strand
CGGAGAGCGCGGTGTACAGGCCGGCGCCGCCGGGCGTTGCCACGGGCTCGCCGTTGATGTGGATGAGGACCAGCGATGCGCCACCCACCACCAGCAGCCGCGGTGCGCCCGTCGCCCGCACCCAACGTTCAGCCCAACTCATGCGGTCGACACTAACGAGCCGTTTGCGCAGGGAGCCTTGCGTGGCCCGCGCGGCGCGGCGAGCCGTGTCGCGTGGGCGCGATTCGTGCCGTTGCTGTCGTCTGTCGCGTGGGCGCGATTCGTGCCGTTGCTGTCGTCTGTCGCGTGGGCGCGATTCGTGCCGTTGCTGTCGCATGGGCGCGCTTCGTGCCGGCGCTGCGCAAGAAGCGCGCCCGTGGGAGCTGGCTCGGTCACCAGCGGCACGAATCGCGCCCACGACAGGCGGCACGAAGCGCGCCCGACCCTTGCGTGGGGAGCGCGCCCGAGGAGGTCACCTAGCATCGCCGCATGTTGGAACCGAGAAGCTTCGAGCGCGACTCGTCGCGCACTGTGACAGGGCCGCGCGGACAGGTCGGCCACGAGGAGCATCTCGCGCACAGCGACCGGCTCGTTCGCGCGCTCCACCATGTCGGCACCGACGCGTGGTGCCTCGTTGGCAACGGCTTGTCCAACCAGACATTCGTGCGCGGCCCCGAGGGCATCATCGCCATCGACAGCGGTGAGAGCGTGGAGGAGATGCGTGCGGCGATCGCCGCGCTGCGCACGGTGACGCGCGAGCCGATCGTCGCGGTGCTCTACACGCACTTCCACTATGTGCAGGGCACACGCGCCGTGATCGACGAACGGGGCGGCGCTGACCTCCCGATCTGGGGGCACACCCGACTGGAAGGCAACTTGCTGCGCGCCGCCACCGAGGTCGCACCCGCGTACGCCCGCGGTCTGATCGAACAGTTCGCGCTGCAGTTACCCCTCGACGGGCCCGATGGCTTGGTGAACGTGGGCCTCGGGCTGGCGTACCGCTTGGGCGAGCATGCCCCGTTCACACTCGGGCATGTGCCACCGACCGAAACGTTCGACGGCCCCACCGTCATCCGCGTCGCCGGGCTGGACGTGCACGTCCAGCCCGCACCATCCGACGCCGACGACTCGGTGACGTTCTGGTTCCCAGCGCTCGGCCTCGCGGTCCACAACATCGTCTGGCCGGCGCTGTTCAACATCTTCGCCATTCGCGGCGAGGAGTATCGCGACCCGCGGGTGCTGCTGCGCGGGCTGGACCATCTGCGTTCGCTCGGGGCGCACCACCTGATCGCCACACATGGCCCGCCGATGCGTGGCGCCGATGAGATCACCGAACGCGTGACGCTGTACCGCGACTCGATTCAGTTCGTCTGGGATCAGACCGTCCGGTGGACGAACCGCGGTGCGAGCAGTGAAGAACTGGCGCACCGGGTCGTCATGCCCGACGTGTACCAGGACGACTGGATGACCACCGAGTTGTACGGCGTGGTGGAGCACCACACACGGCAGGTGCGATCAGGTCTGTTCGGCTTCTTCGACGGCGACCCGCAGCACCTGTTCCCGCATGCCCCGGATGCGCGCGCTGATCGGTTCATCGATGCGATGGGCGGTGTCGACGCGGTTCGCGATCGCTGCCGTGGCGCGCTCGTCAATGACCTTCGCTGGGCGCTGGAACTGGCGGGCCTGCTCGCCAAGCGCACCGACGCCGACAACGACGATCGGACACTGCTCGCAGCCGCGCTGCGGTTGGTGGCGCAGCGCAGCACATCGGCGAACATCCGCAACTGGTGTCTCACGCGGGCGCTCGCGGCCGATGGCGCGATCGACACGAGCCGTCTCGATCAGCATCGCTTCCAGCGCCAACAGGTGCTGCGCTGGCCGACCGAACTCGCGGTGCATGTGCTGCGCGTCCTGCTCGACCCAGACCGCGCTGAAGGTATCGATCTACACGTCGCAGTGGAGCTGGACGGCGAACGCGCGGGACTGCACTTCCGCCATCACATCGCGGCCACCTCCAACGGCGACGGCGCTCACGTCACGTTGCGCTGCAGCAAGGCGATGTGGGCGGCGCTGCTCGCTGGCGGCGCCGACGTGTCGTTGAGTTCGTTGCTCGCAACTGGGTCGGTCGTGTGCGAACCCGCCGATTGCCGCGATCAGGTCGTGCGTGCGTTCGCATGCCTCGACCACCCGTCGTTCACCACGGATGCTCTGTGACCGTGGAGCCGACTTCGCTCCCCCACGGCACACCACGCTTCGATGGCAGCATCGGACGGCTCATCTCCGAATCGACGCCGCGTCGGCTCACCCGCGGCGGCGCACCCGATGGTGCCCCGAACGTGTTGCTGATCATGCTCGACGATGTCGGCTTCGGTTCGTTCGACACGTTCGGCGGGCCGGTGCTGGCGCCCGCGTTCCAGAAGGTGGCCGATCGCGGTCTGCGATACAACCAGTTCCACACCACAGCGCTGTGCTCGCCCACGCGGGCCACCCTGTTGACAGGTCGCCAGCACCACTCGGTGCACATGGGCGGGATCACCGAGATCGCCAACTCGTTCCCCGGCTACGACTCGGCGATCCCCCCCGAAGCGGCGACGATTGCGCAGGTGTTGCGCATGTCGGGTTACGCCACCTCGTGTTTCGGCAAGTGGCACCTCGCGCCCTCGTGGGAACAAGGGCCGGCCGGTCCGTTCGATCGCTGGCCGACTGGCATGGGCTTCGACCGCTTCTACGGCATCATCGGTGCAGAGGCCTCGCAGTGGGAACCGCCGGTGTACGACCAGACCACACCGATCAACCCGCACCTACGGAAGCCCGGCTACCACCTCACCGAGGATCTCGCCGATCAGGCGATCACCTGGATGCGCCGTCACGTCGCGTCGGCACCCGACCGCCCGTTCTTCAGCTACTTCGCCACGCCGGCAGTGCACGCACCGCACCATGCCCCGAGCGAGTGGATCGACCGCTTTGCCGGGGCGTTCGACGACGGGTGGGACGCGCTGCGCGAGCACATCTACCAACGCCAACTCGAGCTCGGTGTCATCCCACCGGGCACCGCGCTGACGGCGCGGCCCGAGCAGATCCCGGCATGGGACGACTACCCCGAGCGCTTCCGCCCGATTGCGACGCGGTTGATGGAATGCTTTGCCGGGTTCCTCGCGCACACCGACCATCACATCGGCCGCGTGATCGATGAACTCGAGGCCCTGGGCGTAGCCGACAACACGCTGGTGATCTATCTCAGCGGCGACAACGGAGCGTCCGCGGAGGGAACGATCCATGGCGCGTGGAGTGCGCCATCGTTCCAGAACGGCGTACCTGAAGACCCGGAGTGGCTGCTCGAACGAATCGCCGACTTCGGCACCGAGCGTTGCGAGAACCACTTCAACATCGGCTGGGCGTGGGCACTCGACGCGCCCTTCCAGTGGATGAAGCAGGTGGCCTCACACTTCGGCGGCACACGCAACGCGCTGGCGGTCTCGTGGCCGCGAGGTATCGCCGATGCCGGTGCGCTGCGTTCGCAGTTCCATCACGTCGTCGACATCGCATCCACCGTCTACGAAGCCGCGGGCATCACGCCGCCCGAGCGGGTGAACGGCATCGAACAAATGGCGATCCACGGCACCTCGATGACGTACACGTTCGAGACCGACGGCCCCAGCCGTCGCACCACGCAGTACTTCGAGATCCTCGGCAACCGGGCGATCTATCACGACGGCTGGATCGCGTCGTGCTTCCACGGTCGCCTGCCCTGGATCCGTCTGCAGGGTTTGGAGTTCGACGGACCGCAAGAGGTGTGGGAGCTGTACGACGTGGCCAACGACTTCTCCCAGTCCGTCGACCTTGCGGCGCAGCATCCCGAGAAGTTGGCCGAGCTGCAGCAGTTGTTCCACGAGGAGGCGCTGCGCCACGGGGTGTACCCGTTGCGCGATGCCGGTTCGCCACGCCACGGCGAGTTTTCGGTGCCGAACACACTGGGCGATCTGCAGACGATGACGTACACCACTGCGCACACACGGATGCCCGAGAGTTCGGTGGTGAACCTGAAGAACTGTTCGTGGCGCATCGCCGGCGAGGTGCTGCTATCGGACGCACCAGCGTCTGGTGTCGTCGCCTGCCAGGGCGGCAACATGGCCGGCTGGAGCATGTACTTCGAACACGGGCAACCCGTGTTCCTTTACAACTGCTTCGGCCACGACCTCACGTTCGTGCGCGGCACCGCGCTGGCCGCCGGGCGGCACACGATCGAGGCGGTGTACGACCACGACGGCGGTTTCGGCACCGGTGGCGAGTTGGTGCTGATCGTCGACGGCCGGGCCACGGATCACGCACGTATCCCGCGCACGGTGCCACTCGTGTTCTCGATGAGCGGCGAGACGTTCGATGTTGGCACCGACACGGGCTCACCCGTCGGCCCGTACGGTCACGATGTGGACTTCACCGGGTTGATCGTCGGGGTCACCCTCGAGCGGCGCAGCGAGCCGGGCGCCGCCGTGAAGGCCGCGATGGCCGAAGGTCTGTTCAAAGCCAGCCTCAGCACGCAGTGATGCTGGCGGGCGTGCCCGCTGGCGCCCCCGGCGACTTGGCCACCGCGGCGCGCCCGGTTCAACGGGCGCGGTTCGTGCCGTTGCTGCGCATGAACCGCACCCGTGGGAGCTGGGCCGGACACCGACGGCACGAATCGCGCCCAACCATGAACGGCCGAGTCACCAGCGACACGAATCGCGCCCAACCTGGGTGGGGTGGGCACGGCAGGGGCAGCGGGTGGCGAACAACTGGCTACGTGCCCACCAGCGGCCCACCAGCGGCCCACTTCGGCCCGCTGGCGGCCCGATCCACCGAGCTGAACGTTGCGCTACGCGTAGTAGCGGAGCTCCACCGTCGCGCCGTCGGGGTCGCGCACGTACAGCGAGGTGCCGTCGCCGCGGGCGCCGAAGCGGGTGACGGGCCCTTCGAGCACCTCGAACTCGCCGGTGGCAGCGAGCGCGGCAAGATCGGTGGGGGCGACGACCAGACAGAAGTGGTCGAGTCGGCCGTCGTCGCGGGCGCCGGCGATCAGGTCGATGATCGTGGCGGCGTTGACTCGGACCGAAGGGAATGGCACATGGCCCGCACGCCACTCTTCGACACGCAAAGTCTCGAGTCCGAGGCGTTCGTGGTACCAGCGAAGTGTCGTCTCCACATCTGCGCACTTGAGCACCAGATGGTCGAGTTCGATCACCGTGACGGCGGGTCGCTGCTGCATGCGAGTCAGTATGTGCCCTTGATCACGAAGTAGGAACCGCGAATCGTGCCCGCGAGCTTCGACTTCTGGCGAGCGAACTTGAACCGCTCGGCCAGTTCGCCGGGGATGTCCATGCCGTCGCCGACTTGGTGCTGGCTGCCTCGTTAGTGAAGACGTGGTCGTACTTGTTCTTGAAATATCGAGCCTCGTTGGCACGCAGACCGGCGAGGGCAGCTGCCACCGGCGACGACTGGAGACCCTCGGTCGAGACGGTCACGAAATCAACTGGACCAGACATGTGCGGTTCTTACCACGGGCCGCACGTCCAGTGGCGACGGCGGTGCCGAGTCTCCTCAGAGGACCAACTCGAACTCCACCCCGAGCGCCCGGTAGGTGGCGGCCGCTCGGCTGTCACGTGTGAGCAGGGTTGACCGGTGATGCCGAGCGGTCAGTGCGATGATCGCGTCGTAGACGGCACCACCAGCAACATGAGCCGCTGCCAGGTCGTCCACCAACCGCGCCTGAGTGTCTGCGTCGAGCGCCAGCCGCTTCGGGAATCGTGACGCCAGCAGCGTTGCCGCGTCGCCCGGGGCAAGGCGGGCGTCGCCCGGCAACCGGGTGAGGACGGAATACGTCTCCACCGCAGCGTGCGCCGGCAGGCCGACACTGCGCTTGCCCACTACCTCACGTACTCGCTGATGGGCGGCGTGTGACGCCTGCACCATTGGTACCGCCACGCTGGAGTCCGCCAGCCATCTGGTCACCGGCGGATCGATTCCAGTAATGCGAAGACGTCGCCGTCGCCGATCGGCGTGTCGGAGGTGGCGACGAGCAACCCGTCGCGGCGCTCCAAGCGGGCCGTGCGACCGCCTGGAGCCACGTGCAACCCGTCGCCGTATTGAGTGACGTCGACCACGGTGCCAGGGGTGAGCCCCAACTGGTCGCGCAACGCTTTCGGGAGGACGATACGGCCGACACTGTCGATGGTGGCTTCCACAGGGAATACGCTACCAGCCATTTCCCTCACGCCCGTCGAGGTCGAACTCGCCGTCCTGCTCGTCCTCGTCATCGTCCTGCTCGAACCCGTCTTCGTCGAAGCTGCACCCACACGAGAGCAGTTGCCCGCCACACGCGGGGCAGTCCTGCAGATCGCAGCCGGGATGGTGGAACGCACCGGGGGCGACACCGCAATCGCCGCACCGCCCGACCGCCGCGGGCCGGCTTGGTTCGTTGCCGTAGCGGGCCATCGGGAACGGCAGGCCGTGACGGTGGAGCACTTCGAGCGTGCACGAAGCGCCCGTGGTCATCTCGCGGCCGCAGAGGTGGCACGCGGCCATTACGCCACCCCCTCGATCGCTGTGGCGGGGACCGCGCGGGAACGCGACAAGAACACAGAGAGGTACATATCGGATCTCCTTGGACGAGGGGCGGGTCGGCGACTCGCGCCATCCACCGCCACCGCTGTTGCAGGGCCACTCGGGCCGATCCGACGCCATACCATGCGCCGTGTTTCGGAACATATCGGCCCAATCGCAAACAGCAACCTGGCTCAGCAGCTACCGATTCGACCTCACCGACTGAGTCGCTACCGCGAGCGAACCGGCTCGTTCAACTCGACCAGGTTGCCCGAGGGGTCGTGAAGAAACGCCTGACGTCCGCTGCCCACCGGCTTGGGGTCGCTGATCTCGATGCCACGCGCGCGGATCTCGCGCACTGCAGCGTCGAGGTCGGCTACCCCGATCGCGTAGTGCTGACCTCGGTCTTCCGGACCAGGCATCTCGATCAGATGCACCTGCTGGCCGGCAACGTCGAGCCACGCTCCGGCGAAGCGGAAATCGGGACGGTCGTCGCGTTGGGTGAACCCCAGCACCTCGGTGTAGAACTCGATCGCGGCGGCCGTGTCCTGCACATTGATCGAGACGTGGTGG
>CAIXHI010000422.1 GCA_903919215.1 uncultured Acidimicrobiaceae bacterium | reverse complement strand
GTGTCTTGGTGTCGAACACGTAGTTGCCCATGCTGGCCAGGCAGCGAGTGTCGTCGCCGGGCATCGTCGGCGGGGTGGGCGACTTCTCGTGGAAGGCCACGATCTGGTTGTCGGCGCCGGCCTCGATGACACCGAACGACTTGGCATCCTCGTAGCCGACCGGAATGGCAGCGACCGTGACGCCGGCGCCACTGGCGATGTGTTGGTCGACCATCTGCCGCGGATCCATGCGGTAAATGTGGTCGGCACCGAACACACACACCACATCGGGGTTCTCGTCGTTGATCAGGTTGAGGTTCTGATAGATCGCGTCCGCGGACCCGGCGAACCAGTGCGGGCCGTTGCGCATCTGAGCGGGCACAGGGGTCACGTAGTTGCCGAGCAGGCCGCTGAACCGCCAGGTCTGGCTGATGTGGCGGTCGAGGCTGTGGCTCTTGTATTGCGTCAGCACCACGATCTTGAGGTACCGAGCGTTGGCGAAGTTGGACAACGCGAAGTCGATGATGCGGTAGCTGCCGCCGAACGGGACCGCCGGTTTCGCTCGGTCCTGGGTGAGCGGCAGCATGCGCTTGCCCTCTCCACCAGCAAGCACGATGACGAGCACCTTCGGTTCAGCCATGTACCCGAATGTACCCCAGGGTCGCCCATTGGCCCAGTACGCGTTACCTTCCATTCATGTGAAGGCTCTCTTCGTGACGTCCGAGTGTTATCCGCTGGTCAAGACCGGCGGCCTGGCCGACGTCGCTGGTGCACTGCCGTTGGCGCTCCAGCCACTGGGCGTCGATACCAAAGTGCTGCTGCCCGCCTATCCGGGTGTGCGCGATCAACTCACCGGGGCACGCAAGCTCGCGACGCTGCCCGATCTGTTCGGCGGCCCCGGCGGTCTCGTCTCGGGCACCACCGCGGATGGACTGCACGTGCTGCTGGTCGATGCGCCGCACTTGTTCGCCCGCAAGACCGGCGGCCCGTACCTCGGTCCCGACGGTCTCGATTGGCCCGACAATCATCTGCGCTTCGCCGCGCTCTCATGGGTCGGCGCGCAGATCGCGCTCGGCGAGGTCGGCACGTGGCGGCCCGACGTGGTGCACCTGCACGACTGGCAGACGGCGCTGACCGCGGCGTACCTGCACACCGCGAAGGCGCCGGCCCCACCGAGTCTGCTCACGATCCACAACCTGGCGTTCCAAGGTGTGTTCCCGATGGCGCTCGCCGACACGCTGCGTCTGCCGAAGACCGCGTTCGACTACGACGGCCTGGAGTACTGGGGCAACCTCAGTTTTCTCAAAGCCGGTGTGCAGTGGTGCGATCGACTCACCACGGTCAGCCCCACGTACGCCCGCGAGATTCTCACCCACGACCAAGGTATGGGGTTCGACGGTCTGTTGCGGGCGCGAGCCAACACACTCACCGGCATCGTCAACGGAATCGACGAGGCGGTGTGGAACCCGGCCACCGACCCGTACCTCGCCAGCCCGTACTCGGCTCGACGCCTGCCGTCGAAGGCGTTCGACAAGGCCGCACTCCAGGTCGAGCTTGGCCTCCACGTGCGCACCGATGTGCCGCTGTTCTGCGTGATCAGCCGGCTCACCACGCAGAAAGGTCTCGACCTGTTGCTCGATGCGATGCCAGCGCTGCACGCTCGTGGCGCGCAACTCGCAGTGTTGGGCAACGGCGACGCCGCCATCCAGGACGAGTTCATGCGGCTGGCCGAAACACACCCGGGCCAGGTGGCCACCACCATCGGCTATCACGAACCGCTGTCGCACCGCTTCCAGGCCGGCGCCGACGCGATCATCGTGCCCTCACGGTTCGAGCCGTGCGGGCTCACCCAGTTGTACGGCCTGCGCTACGGCACACTGCCGGTGGTGGCCCGTGTGGGTGGGCTGGCCGACACCGTGATCGACGCCAACGAGGCCGCGCTGCGCGATGGCGTCGCCACCGGCTTCCAGTTCAGCCCGGTGGACGCGGTGCAACTCGGTATGGCCATCGATCGCGCGTGCACACTGTTCGCCGACACGCTCGCCTGGCAGCGGGTGCAGAAGCGAGCGATGACCCGTGAGGTCGGCTGGGGTATCGCCGCTGGCGCCTATCTCGACCAGTACGAACGCCTCATCTCCCGCCGCTGACCCACGCGCAAGTCGGCGTTCAGGTGCGGACAGGTCGGGCCTGACCGCCGAGTTGGACGGGTCAGACGGTCTTGACGATCAGGACGCTGCACGGGGCGCTGTGGGCGACGTCGTTGCCGACGCTGCCGAGCACGCGCCCGAGTCCCTGCATACGCACGTTGCCGACGACGATGAGGTCGGCGTCGACGAGTTCGGCGACGGTCACGAGTGCCTTGGCCGGCGAGGCCTCCACAGCCTGGACGGTGTAGGCGATGGAGCTGCCAAGCGTCTCGACGAACCGTTCGACAGCCAGGCGCGAGGTCTCGACGGTGTCGAGCACGAAACGGTCGGAGCCGACCTCGATCACGGCCACCTCCCCGTCGGTGACCGCGGTGACGAAGTGCACCGTCGCGCCCATCGCCTCGGCGAGTTCGACCGCCTTGCGGCCGGCGACCTGTGATGTCTCCGTGTCGGCGACCCCGACGACGATGTTCTGGAACCCCTTGGCTCCGTGTGTGTTGCTCATTGCAGCCCCCATTGGCTCCTCGCTGACTGGGAACCTATCAGCCCAGCTACTCTCCGGTCATCGGTGCGCTCCAGTCCGTGCTCGTGCCTGCCG
>CAIXHI010000421.1 GCA_903919215.1 uncultured Acidimicrobiaceae bacterium | reverse complement strand
GTCGATCATGCGCACCCCGAGATCAGCACTCCCGAATGCCTGACAGCGCGTGAGGCGCTGGTGTTCGATCGGGCCGCGGAGGAAATCGTGCGCGCCAGCATGGCGGCGGCGGCATCCATGCTGCCGGCGGGTGCCGAGATCCTGTGCCACAAGAACAACTCCGATGGAAAGGGCAACAGTTACGGGTGCCACGAGAACTACCTGATCGCCAGGGACGTTCCGTTCAGCCGCATCGTTCGTCAGATCACTCCGCACTTTGTCAGTCGCCAGATCGTCGTTGGTGCCGGCAAGGTCGGGTGTGAACTCCCCGGTGTGCGCAACCACGAGGTGCCGTTCCAGATCAGCCAACGTGCCGACTTCTTCGAGGAGGAGGTGGGGCTGGAGACAACGTTCAAACGACCGATTGTGAACACCCGCGACGAGCCGCACTGCGATCCCAGCAAGTATCGACGGTTGCACGTCATCGTCGGCGACGCGAACATGAGCGAGACCGCCACGCTGGTGAAGGTCGGGGTGACGGCGCTCATCCTGGCGATGATCGAGGATGACGAACTCGGTGATGACCTGACGCTCGCGAACCCGGTGCAGGCGATCCGCCAGGTGAGCCACGATCCGTCGCTCCGTCAAACGGTGACGCTGCGAGACAACCGCCGAATGACGGCTCTGGAAGTGCAATGGTCGTTGCTCGCAAAGGCGCGGCGGTATGCGCTCTCGTTCGGGCTATCGGCTGTGGGCGAGGAGGTCGGTGCGGAGGTGCTGGCGCTCTGGGAGGCCATCCTCACCGGGCTCGAGCGCGATCCTGACTCTGTCGCCCATCAGGTCGACTGGGTGGCCAAGCGGCGCATCGTCGATGCCTACGCCGAGCGCCACGGAGCTGCTCCCGGTGATGCGCGTCTGAAAGCGCTGGACCTGCAGTACCACGATCTGCGTTCGGACCGGTGCCTGGCGACCCGCGTCGGACTCGACGTGCTCACCGACGACGCTGACGTCCGGCGAGCGATGGTGGAACCGCCGGTCACCACCCGCGCATACTTCAGGGGTCGTGTCCTGGCAAAGTGGCCGGATCAGATCGCTGCCGCGAACTGGGACAGCATCGTGTTCGATCTCGGGCGCGAACCATTGCGGCGTGTTCCGATGATGGAACCATTGCGCGGCACCGCAGAATCCGTGGCTAGGTTGATCGACGAGAGCGAGACCCCGACCGAGCTGCTTGCCCGATTGGGGTCGTGAGGCAAGTATGCGAACACTCTGTACACATCGAGGACCACATGGCTGAGCGCAGGCAGAAGCAGAAACCGGTACCGGGTCGCAGTGAAGCGACAGTCGATGCTGCTCCCGCGGTCGCAGCGAGTGGCGAGAAGCTCAAAGCTGAACTCGACGATCTGCTCGACGAGATCGACGAGGTGTTGGAAACCAACGCCGAAGACTTCGTGAAGTCGTATGTGCAGAAGGGCGGCGAGTGACGTCATGGCCATGCCGTTCTTCACGCCTGGTGACGATCCAGGTTCCAGTTTCCCTGAGCTGTTGAGGCGAGT
>CAIXHI010000420.1 GCA_903919215.1 uncultured Acidimicrobiaceae bacterium | reverse complement strand
CGGCGACGGCGACGCCGCGGACACCTGGGTGCATCGTGGCGACGAACGCCTCGCCGGGGGACACTCGGTGCAGTTCGGTCCTGCCATTGCGAGCGAGGTCGACTCGCGACGGTGTGACCTGCACGGCTCCGGCCCACAGCGGGCGATGCATCAGCGCGGCGAGTCGCGGTGCCAGGTCGCGGCCGTCCGGCGAGGCCGGCAGAACGATGATCGGCTCATCGGCGAGCACGTCGGCTAGGGCTGCCGCGAGTGCGGCCGGGCGGAACGCGCCCGCACCGCCGGTGGCCAGTGCAGCATCGTCGAGTTCGGCGCAGGCGACCTCGGCCGTGACTCCGACGAGTTCGGCGGCGGCAGCGTGCGTGCCGGTACCCACGAGCAGGGCGCGGCCGCCGCACTCGGCGACGGTCTCCGTACCCCCTGCCGGGAGCTGCCCCGACCTCACGACAACGACTGCGATCATCGGGTGCAGATTAGGGGGTGCGACCCGCAACTCAGGCAAGCAACTCAGGCAAGTTCGGCGGCGGCGCCGCTGAACTGGGCGTTGTAGAGCGTGAAGTACGCCCCGGCCGCGGCCAACAGTTCGAGGTGGGTGCCCTGTTCGACGATGCGTCCGGCGTCCATCACCAGGATCGTGTCGGCGTCGCGGATCGTGCTGAGACGGTGGGCGATCACGAAGCTGGTGCGCCCGCCGCGCAACTTGGCCATCGCCCGCTGAATGAGCACCTCGGTACGGGTGTCGACCGAACTGGTGGCCTCGTCGAGGATCAGGATCGAGGGGTCGGCCAGGAACGCACGGGCGATGGTGAGCAACTGCTTCTCGCCGGCGCTCACCGAGGTGCCCTCATCGTCGAGCACGGTGTCGTAGCCGTGGGGGAGCGAGTGCACGAAACGGTCGACGTAGCACGCCCGTGCTGCCGTCATGATCTGTTCCTCGGTTGCCCCGATGTTGCCGTAGGCGATGTTCTCGCGGATGGTGCCGCCGAACAACCATGTGTCCTGCAGCACCATGCCGATCTCGCTGCGCAGTTCGCTGCGGCGGATCTTCGCGATGTCGTTGCCGTCGAGGCTGATGTAGCCGCCATCGAGTTCGTAGAACCGCATGATCAGGTTCACCAACGTCGTCTTGCCGGCGCCCGTCGGGCCGACGATGGCCACGGTCTGGCCCGGTTCGGCGATGAGCGATAGGTGCTCGATCAGCGGCCGGTCGGGGCGGTACGCGAACGACACATCGTGGAACTCGACGCGGCCCTTCACATGCTGCGGGTCGGCCTGGGGCTCCGGGTCGGGGGATTGCTCGGGCGCATCGAGCAGTTCGAACACCCGCTCGGCCGACGCGATACCGGACTGCATCACGTTGGCCATCGAGGCCACCTGCGTGAGCGGCTGCGAGAACTGTCGCGAATACTGGATGAACGCCTGCACATCGCCGAGGCCCATGGATCGGCTGGCAACCTTGAGGCCGCCGAACACCGCGATGGCGACATAGTTGAGGTTGCCGATGAACGTGGTGGCGGGCTGCACACAGCCGCTGATGAACTGAGCGTCGAAGCTGGCCTCGTGCAGCTCAGCGTTCGTTGCGTCGAACGTGGCCTGTGCTTCCTTGTCGCGGCCGAACGACTTCACGATCGCGTGCCCGGTGAACGTTTCCTCCACCTGCGCGTTCAGCAAGCCGGTCTGTTTCCACTGGGCGATGAAGCGGCCCTTCGACCGCTTGGCGATCTGCTGCATCGTGAGGATCGAGATGGGTACGGAGATGATGGCAACGAACGCCAGCTCCCACGAGATCCAGATCATCATCCCGACCGTGCCGACGATGGTGAGCACGCCGGTGAGCAGCTGGCTGATCGACTGCTGCATGCTCTGTGACACGTTGTCGATGTCGTTAGTGACGCGGCTGAGCACGTCGCCGCGGGCCTGCTGGTCGAGGTGCCACAGCGGCATTGCGTGCAGCTTGGCCTCGACATCCGCGCGCAGTCGGAACATCGTGCGCTGCACGACACCAGCGAGCAGATATGCCTGCAGATACGAGAGCAGACCGCCGACCGTGTACAAACCGATGGCGAACCACAGCGTTCGGTGCATCGCTCCGAAGTCGACGCCGGGGCCACCCGAGGACTTGCTGCGGAGACCATCGAACAGGATGTTGGTGGCATGGCCGAGCACCTTCGGGCCGATCACGACGAGCGACACGCTGACGAATGCCAGCACCAGCACCAGCACGACCTGGGCGCGCTCAGGGGAGAGGCGACGGCCGAGGCGGTTGACCGAGCTCTTGAAGTCCTTCGACTTCTCCATCGGCACGCCGACGGTATTCCACCGGCCGCTGCGCGTATCGGTCGCCGGTCCGGGAGGACGAACGCTGTCGTCGGTGCCCGAAGGTGCGGTGCTGTGGTCTTCCTGCACGTCGTCGCCGGGACTCATGCGGCGGCCTCGTCGTCGGTGAGCTGCGAGTGCACAATCTCGGCGTAGGTGGGGCAGTCCGCCATCAGCTGTGCGTGAGTGCCCAAGCCGACCGGCTCGCCGTCCTCCAACACCAGGATCTGGTCGGCGTTGCGGATGCTGGTGACTCGTTGGGCGACGATGATCACTGCGGCATCTCGTGTGTGAGGTGTCAGCGCTTCGCGCAGTCGAGCGTCGGTGGCCATGTCGAGGGCCGACAACGAGTCGTCGAACAGGTACACGTCGGGTTTGCGCACCAACGCTCGGGCAATCGCCAAGCGTTGACGTTGGCCGCCGGACACGTTGCTACCGCCCTGGGCGATGGTCGCATCGAGGCCGCCGGGCATGGCCCGTACGAACTCGGCGCCCTGAGCGACGGTGAGCGCCTCCCAGAGTTCGTCGTCGGTGGCGTCCGGTTTGCCGTAACGCAGGTTGCTGGCCACGGTGCCGCTGAACAGGTACGGGCGCTGCGGCACCAAACCGATGCGCTGCCACAGCATTTCGGCGGCAAGTTCGCGTACGTCGACGCCGTTCATCAGTACGGCGCCTTCCGTGACGTCGAACAGGCGGGCCACGAGGCTGATCAGCGTCGTCTTGCCGGAGCCAGTGCTGCCGATCACCGCGGTGGTCTGACCGGCGACGCAGCGCAATGTGATGCCGGAGAGCACGGAGTGTTCCGCTCCTGGGTAACGGAAGCCGGCGGCGCGGAACTCCACCGAGGCAACGGGGTCTACCTCGGTGACAGGTTGCTCGGATTGCACGACGCTGGTCGGCGTGTCGAGCACTTCCTGGATGCGCTCGGCACTGACAGCGGCGCGCGGCGCGAGGGCACCAATGAAGGCGGCCATCATCACGGCCATCAGGATCTGCGTGAGGTAGGTGAGAAACGCGATGAGCGCGCCGACCTTCATCTCGCCATTGGCGACACGTGTACCGCCGAACCAGACGACGGCAACACTGGACAGGTTGATGATCAACAACACCGACGGGAACATCACGCCCATCAAACGCCCGCCGCGCAGTGACACCGTGGTGAGCAGGTCGTTGCTGTCCTCGAAGCGGGCGGTCTCGTACGGCTCGCGCACGAAGGCACGCACGACGCGGATTCCGGTGATCTGCTCGCGCAGCACGCGGTTGATGTCGTCGATTCGTTCCTGCACCTTGCGGTACGTGGGCACCATCCGCATGATGATCGAACCCACGCTGAGCATCAGCAGCGGAATGGCGGCAGCGAGGATCCAGGTGAGGGCCACGTCCTCGCGGAGCGCCATGATCACGCCGCCGACGGCTGTGATGGGTGCGGCCACCAGCAGGGTGCACGTCATCTGGACGAGAATCTGCACCTGTTGCACATCATTGGTGACGCGAGTGATCAGGCTCGACGGCCCGAGCTGGTTCACCTCGCGCGCCGAGAAGTTGGTGACCTGATGGAAGAGCGCGGCGCGGACATCGCGCCCGAACTCCATCGCCGCGCGTGAGCCGTAGTAGATCGCCCCGACGTTGAACACCAGCTGGATGGCACTGACCGCGAGCATCAGCCCGCCGTGGGCCCAGATGTAGCCCGTGTCGCCGGTGGCGACACCCTTGTCGATGATGTCGCGGTTGATGCTGGGGAGATAGAGCGCCGCCACGACCTGCACGGTCTGCAGCAGCAGGACGGCGATGAGGACCTTCTTATAGGGCCGCAGATGGGTACGCAGAAGTCGGATCAGCATGCGACCGCAATCATGCCGTCAAGGCACGCCAAAGTTCGAACTGTGTTGAAACGCATATCTGGTGAGGGTTCGCGAAGTCCAAGAATGGGCCCGACGGTATCGTCGCCGACATGACTTCAACCGTGCCGTCGTTGCCCGATCGGGTCGATGTCGTCGTCGTCGGCGCCGGACTGGCAGGGCTTGCTGCGGCCCGAGCGGTGCAGTCCGCCGGTCGCTCGGTGGTGGTGCTGGAGGCGTCCGACGGCGTTGGTGGCCGAGTGCGCACCGATGTCGTCGATGGGTTCCGTCTCGACCGCGGTTTTCAAGTGCTGCTGACGGCGTATCCCGAACTGCAACGGCAACTCGACGTGGCGGCACTGCATCTGCAGCCGTTCGAGCCGGGTTCGCTGGTGTGGTTGGGCACGCGCATGCACGCCATCGGCGATCCGGTGCGGCGCCCAGGGATGGCGTTCGCCAGCGCGTTGGCGCCGGTCGGCAGCCTGCTCGACAAATTGCGGCTGGCGCGGTTCCTGCGTCGGTTGCGCAAGGCCGACCCGGTGGCGCTGTTGCAGGGCGACGACGTCAGCACCAACCGCACGTTGCGCGATGAGGGGTTCGGGCCGCGGATGACCGAGCGCTTCCTGCGCCCTCTGCTCGGTGGCATCCAGCTCGACCCGGAACTGTCGGGCAGTGGGCGCATGGCCCAGGTGGTGCTGCGGTGTCTGGCCACCGGCGACTCGGCTGTGCCCGCCGAGGGGATGCAGGCCATCCCCGACCAGTTGGCGGCCCGGCTGACCCCTGGCACAGTGCATCTGCGGGTGCCCGTCGCGCACGTCGAGCCGGGTCTGGTGCGTACGGCCGATGGGCGCGAGGTGCGGGCCACCAGCGTCATCGTGGCGACCGAAGGTCCCGTCGCCGCGAAGTTGCTGCACGGGCAGTCCGGTACGCGCTCGGTCGCCGAACCGGGTTCGCGGGCTGCGGCCTGTGTGTGGTTCGCGGCGCCCACCTCACCGGCGCCGGGCAAGCTGATCGTCCTGGATGGCACGGGCGAGGGTCCGGCGTTGAACGTGGCCGTGATGAGCGACGTGGCCAGCGGGTACGCGCCGGCCGGTCAGGCGCTGATCGCCGCCGCCTGCCCAGGCGATCTAGGTGACGCGACCGAGCTCAGCGACGCTGCACTGTCCGCGCTGGTGCGCATCCAACTGAGGCGGTGGTGGGGTGCACAGGTGGACGGGTGGCGTGTGCTGCGCGTCGACCGCATTGCCCACGGTCAGCCCGACTCGCAGCCGCCGTTCCATCCCAAACAGGCGGTGTCGCTGGGCGAGGGTCTGTTCGTGTGCGGCGACCACCGCGACACTCCGTCCATCCAGGGCGCGCTGTTCTCGGGTCGCCGGTGCGGTGAGGCCGTCCTGGCTGCCGCGTCGGTGTCCAGGACGAATAGAGTGCAGCCGTGATCGAAGGTGGAGTAGCCGGAGGGAGTGCCGCGCATCATGCCGACCAGCGTCGCACCGTCGCCGCTCGGCTCGAGTCGGAGGCGTCGTGGCTTGACGCGGTTGCGGAGGACGAGCGCGCCACCGGTCAGCGTCTGCAGGAGTTGTCGCAGCCGTACGCGATTCTGCACGATCTGAAGTTGCCTGGAACCCAGGGCAACATCGATCACGTGGTCGTCGGCCCGGGTGGGGCGTTCGTCGTGGCGACTCGCCGGTTCGCTGATCAGATCGAGTTCCGCGAGGGGACACTGCACTCCGGCGGTCGGTCACTGCAGGCAGAACTGGCCGGGGTGGCGGCAATCGCCGCCCAACTGACCGACGTACTGGGTACCCCGGTGGTGCCCGTGGTGGGGTTCCACGGCAACGTGCTCTCGGTTACCGCTCCGCCCCAGGTGGACAGTGTGCTGGTCTGCGCGACCGAGAACCTGGTTCGGGTGATCACCCGCGCATCGCACACATTGCTGCCCCCGCATCGGGTCACCGACGTGTTGGAGAAGGCGCTGCCGCTGCTGTTCAACCCAGGCTCCACGCCGCGTCATCAGCTGCCGGCGGATTCCGAGGCGCCCACACTGCCGCCTTCCGCGATCCCCACGCTGGTGCCGATCGTGCCGATCGCGCCGATCGCGCCGATCATCGCGCCCGTCGTCACCGCTGTCGCTCCGGTCGCGCCGCCGGCTATGTCGCCGCTGGCGCCGCCTCCCGCACCGCCGCCTCCGGCGTTCGCTGCGCTCGCTGGTGCTGAGAGTGCCAGCGAGGTGCCGTCGGTGACGGTGGCCCCCGCGGTAGCTCCCACCACTCCCGTCGATCCCACCACTCCCGTCGCTCCCACCGATGCCGCAGCGGCGGCAGCGACAGCAGCGGCCGCCTCTGCTGCGGCGCTTGCCGCCCGAACCGCCGCACCGTTGCAGCCAGCGGCGCCGGCACGCCACAAGCGTTCGAAGGGTTTCGTCCTGGCTGTCGTCGTCAGTCTGTGTCTCGTTGCGGGCACGCTCGGAGCTGCCGCGAACTTGGTGTTGAAGGACGACGCGCCCCCCACCAGCGTGTCCGCCCCCATGACCACCGCAGTGTTCGTCGAAGTGACCGGTCCGCTCGCGGCGAATCTGCCGGCACCGACGGTGGCGTTCTCGGCGGTCTGCCCAGCTGCTGGCTCGGGATGGCAACTAGTCGCAACGTGGCCGGGCGACATCGACGTTCTTGCACAGTACGACGTGGAACTCCAGAACGCCGACGGTACGTGGACGGCCTTGGCCCCGTTGCTGTCTGCCTCGGTCACCGCGGCCTCGCTGGAGGGCTATGGCCCGAATGTGACGGTGACGGTCCGGATCACCGCAGTGCTGATCGACGGCAGTCGCAGCGCCAATCAACCGACACCGTTCACCACCCCGACATCGCCCTGCTGAACTCTGGGTTGAACCCTGGCTGAACTCTGGGCTGAACCGGCGTCCGGGGTCGTGTTGGCCTGCCGCCCCGATAGCATCGTCAGCCGCGCCACCGGCCGTTTTCGGTCGTTGCGCGCCCCTGAGATCGCAGTACGACGCACAAGAGTAGAGAGAGACACTGATGGCCAAGCGCGAATATCCCCTGGAGCGCACCCGCAACATCGGCATCATGGCCCACATCGACGCGGGCAAGACCACGACGACCGAGCGCATCCTCTACTACACCGGCAAGAGCTACAAGATCGGTGAAGTGCACGACGGCGCGGCGACCATGGACCACATGGCGCAGGAGCAGGAGCGTGGTATCACCATCACGTCCGCTGCTACCACGTGCATCTGGAACGAGCACCGCATCAACATCATCGACACCCCCGGTCACGTGGACTTCACCATCGAGGTCGAGCGCTCGTTGCGTGTGCTCG
>CAIXHI010000419.1 GCA_903919215.1 uncultured Acidimicrobiaceae bacterium | reverse complement strand
GGTGTCGTGGTGGCATTGGTGCAGGCACACCTCAGCCACCAGTTGGCGATCGATCAGTTCGTCGTCGGCCTCACGTTGAACCTCTTCGTGCTCGGACTGGCGTTGTTCCTCGACAGCCGGTGGTCGGCGATCACACAGGTGGTCAAACCCACGCGGTTGCCGCTGCTTGCGCGCCTCCCACTCGTCGGCACTGCACTCTTCGGACAGCCGTGGCCGATGTACCTCGTGGTGCCGCTCGTGCCGTTGGCGTGGTGGCTGGTGTTCCGTACCCGCTGGGGTTTGGAGGTCCGTTCGGTCGGCGACAATCCGCAGTCCGCCGATGTGTCGGGTATCCACGTCAACAAGCGTCGACGGCAAGCGATCCTCTTCGCTGGTGCATGCTCGGGGCTTGGTGGGGGTGTCCTCGTGCTCGGTCAGATCTCGATCAATGGTTACGAGAACGGGCACGTCGGGTTGAAGGGCATCATTGCCATCGCTGCCGTCATCTTCGGCGGCTGGACGCTGCGCGGCACCGTGCTGGGGTGTTTGGTGTTCGGCTACTTCTTTGCCCTGCAGCAGACATTGCCGGTGCTGGGCTACCGCGTCAACGCGCAGTTGTCGGCAACGCTGCCGTACGCGGTTGCGCTGTTCTTCACGGCGGTGTTCGCGACGCGCACTCGGCAGCCGAGAGCCCTGGCGCAGCCGTTCGTTCGCGGACTCACCTGACCGTTCCCCCAGCCTGACCGTTCCCCCAGCCTGACCGTTCCCCCAGATAGTGAACATGAGGAGTTGAACCAGTGAAGGCCCTGCTCTATCGCCAACCCGGTGGACCCGAGGTACTCGAGTACGTCGACGTACCCGACCCCGAGCCGGGGGAGCGCGATGTCGTCATCGATGTCGCTGCGACCGCGTTGAACCACCTCGACGTGGTGCAGCGCAACGGTTGGTACGCGTTGCCAGGTTTCACGCTGCCGCACATCGCAGGGATGGATGTCGTCGGCACGGTGAGTGCCGTGGGAACTGGGGTGTCGAGGGTCAAGGTGGGCGATCGGGTGGTTGTCGACCCTTCGATGGCGGAGGTGCCCGACGGCTCGAAGCTGGCCGGGCGCGGCGATCTCTACGGCGATCTCGGGGTCATCGGCGGGAACATCGACGGTGGCTACGCGTCGCAGTGCCTCGCTCCAGAGACTCATGTGCACCTCATCCCGGATTCGATGGACTGGCACCAGGCGGCGTGCTTCCCGACGGCCTTCCTCACTGCATGGCACGCCTTGTTCCCGGTGGGTCGACTCATGGCAGGGGAGACGGTGATGATCCACGCCGCTGGCAGCGGTGTCTCCATGGCCGGCATCCAGTTGGCCAAACACGCCGGGGCGATCGTGCTGGCGACCGCCGGCTCGGACGACAAGTGCGAGCGAGCGCTCGAACTCGGGGCCGATCATGTGCTGAACAACCGCACCGGTGATGTCACCGGGTGGGCCAAGACCGTCACCAACGGCGTGGGCGTCGACATGGTGTTCGACCACGTCGGCCCGGCATTGTGGGCACAGTCGATGTTTTCGCTGAGAACCCGCGGCCGGCTCGTGAACTGTGGCAACACCACGGGCGACACGGCCACCATCCCGTCACTCGGGTTCATGTTCCACATGGGGATTCAGATACTGGGCTCAGACCCATACAGCTACGAAGAGTTCGCCGAGGCCTGGGCGGTGTATACGAGTTCTGGTATGCGGTCGGTCATCGACAGTGTGTTCCCCCTCAGCGACGCTGCGGCGGCTCAGGCGAAGATGATGAGCTCGGACTTCTTCGGCAAGATCCTGCTCGAACCGTGAGCGTCGATTCCCCGTTCCCCGAATTGAAGAAGCGCCACACGATGGCCCGAGCGGGCCGCCCGTGGCGCGACTTCAAACCACCGCCGTCCGGACCTGTGTGGGGAATCGTGCAGGGTTTCGGCTCGTACTGGACCCTCGTGGCTGCGATCGACCTCGGGATCTTCGACAGCGTCGAGCGACTGAACAAGTGCACCGTCGCACAGTTGGCAGAGGTGCTGGCGGTGTCTGAGCCGCATCTGCGTCACGTGTGTGATGCGCTGGTGACCTTCGGATTCCTCGATCAGATCGACGATCTGTACGAAATCAGCGAGACCGCCGAGCGGTATCTCTGTACGAACGGAGCGGCGTCGATGGCCTCGCTCATCCGGGTTGCCCCTGGTCCGCATCGGAACTGGGAACAACTCGCCGACACCGTGCGCACTGGTCGGGTGGCGACCCCCATCGAGGACGACCCGGAGGCTTTCTACGGCCCGTTGGTGGATGCCACGTTCGTCACACAGCATCGTGCTGCAACGCGACTCGGATGGCGTTCGGGATGGCAGCGTCGCCGCGAGTTGCGGGTCCTCGATCTCGGAGCGGGCCGAGCACCCTGGGCGATCGCAGTGCTCGAACAGTCCGAGGGAAGCACCGCCGTCGTCAACGACCTGACGCGCGTCCTCGCCGATGCCCGCGACACCATCGAGGGCCGCGGCCTCACCGACAGAGTGGAGTTCCGACCAGGCGACTTCCACCAGATCGAGATCGAGGAGAACGCCTTCGACCTGGTCGTGCTCGGTCATGTGTGTCGCACCGAGGGCGATGCTGGGGCGCGGGCACTGGTGGAGCGCGCATGGCGTGCTCTGCGCCCGGGCGGCCAAATTCTGCTGGCCGACTACTTCGCCGACAACGACCGCAAGTACAACCCGTTCGGCGTGCAGATGGGCTTGACGATGATGGCCAACACCAGGGCCGGCGGAGTGCTCACCAATGACCAAGTTGCCGGTTGGCTCCGAGACACCGGGTTCGTTGCCCTGCGTCTGATCGAGCCGATCGGTTTCCAGTTCGTCTACGTGGCCGACCGGCCACCGTCGTCATGAAGGAGACGCACATGAACGCCCTTGCTCCGCGCGCCATCGACCTGTTGATCGAGGGTTGTCAGGTGGTCACGATGAACGAGACCCGCGACATCATCCGCAACGGTGCCGTTGCCGTAGATGGCAACACCATCCTGGACGTGGGGAAGGCAGCCGACTTGCGCGCCCGGTATGCCCCTCGCAGAACCATCGGCGGCGATCGCTTCGTGGTGACGCCAGGCATGGTCAACACCCACATCCACATCACGGGTGAGCCACTGACTCGCGGGTACGTCCCCGACGACACCCCGTTCATCGAGAACGTGTTCGAGTGGCTGACTCCGCTGTACTCCGTGTTCCGCGCTGATGAGGAACGTACGTCTGGGCAACTCGCCGCTGTCGAGATGCTGCGTTCAGGCACCACCACATTCCTCGAGGCGGGAACCATCCGTTTCCTCGATGAAGTCATCGACGGTCTCGTCGAGGTGGGTATCCGTGGACGAGTTGGTCGCTGGGTGTGGGACCTGCCGCCCGAACCGTCGGTGTATCGCCAGAGCACCGATCAGGCGATCGCTCACCTCGAACGGCAACTCGACGAGCATGCATCACATGCCGATGGGCGGATCGCGGCGTGGAGCATCCTCGTGGGTCACAACACCTGCAGCGATCCGTTGTGGCGGGCGGCGAAGGCCCTCGCGGATGAACGGGGAGTAGGTCTGAGCTTCCACATGTCGCCGGCGATGCTCGATCCCGAGAGCTTCATCGCCGAGTTCGGTCAGCGCCCGTTCGTGCATCTCGCCGAGATCGGCGTGCTGGACAAGAACGTCGCGGTGACGCACGCGGTGCGCATCGATGACACCGAGTTGCAGTTGCTCGCCGACACCGGCACCAGCGTCGCCCACTGCCCGACGACGGCGTTGAAGGTCAGCTACGGCATCACCCAGGTGGGCAAGTTCCCGGAGATGGTGCAGCGCGGTGTCAACGTCTCGATCGGCACGGACGGCAACAACGCATCGAACTACAGCGACCTGATGCGCGCCACGTATCTGGTCGCAGGGTTGTTCAAGGACGCACGTACGGATCCGCAGATGTTCCCAGCGGAGAAGGCGTACGAAATGGCCACACTCGGCGGGGCGCGCACGATGTTGATGCAGGATGAGGTCGGGGCACTGGTTCCCGGCCTCAAGGCTGACATTGTTCTGCACGACACGGATCGTCCCGAATGGCGCCCCTTGCTCAACGTGATGAACCAGTTGGTCTGGAGCGCGGATGGTCGGGGAGTCCACACTGTGCTGGTCGACGGCAAAGTGGTGGTGGAGGATGGCCACTGCACGACCATCGACGAGGAGCGTCTGTGGGCCGACTCTCAGCGCATGGGTGAAGCGATCACTGCCCGCAGCGGACTGCCGGACAAGGCCAAGTTCCCGATCTGGTGAGTGTTGCTCGCCGACGCCGACTCAACCGGCGTCGGCGGGGTTCACCATGTGGCCGGGCCCGACGATGGCGTCGATCGCCTCACGCGCTCCACCGGGCAGGCTCAGCGTCTCGAAGGTGAGCAGTTGCTCCAACTGAGGCAGCGTGCGTGGTCCGATCAGGGCGGCGACGACGGTTGGGTCGTCCAGCACGAACGCGAGCGCCAGCGTGGTCAGCGTCATCCCGTGATCGGCGGCAATCACGGACAGGCGATCGACGATCCCGCGCTTCTCGGCGCGTATGGTGTCGTTGCGGTGATCGAAATGGTCCGGTTGGCGGTGGGCCCGGTCGTTGGCATCGGTTGCCTCCGACTGGTATTTCCCGGTGAGCCATCCGCCGTTCAACGGTGCCCAGACCAGTGCCCCCATGCCGTGGCGCTTCAGCGCTGGGAACACCGTGTGCTCGACACCGCGAGCGAGGATCGAGTACGGCGGCTGCTCGGTGATCGGGGCGACCCACCCGTTGGACGTGCAGATGGCGTGCACCTCATCGAGTTGGGCCGCCGAGAACGTTGAGGTGCCGATGGCACCCACCTTCCCGCAACGGATCAGCTCGTCAAAGACCGCCAGGGTTTCCTCGAGCGGTGTCGACGGATCTGGCCGATGCATCTGGTACAGGTCGATGTGCTCGACCCCGAGACGCCGCAGGCTGTCGTCGCACGCCGTGGTAATCCAGTGGCGGCTGAGTCCGCTGCGCAGGGCGTCTCCAGCGATGGGCGAACCCACCTTGGTGGCAATGACCACTCGCTCGCGACGACCGCGCAACGCTTCGCCGAGGATGCGTTCCGAGGTGCCGGCGTCGTACACATCGGCGGTGTCGAACAGTGTGATGCCAGCATCGAGCGCGCGGTGCACCATTTTGTGGCATTCGGTTTCGTCGGTGTTCCCCCACGACCCGAACATCATGGTCCCCAGCGCGAGCGGGCCGGAGACCGAGGTCATGCCAAGCCGGCCTGCCGCTGGAAGACGAGGCTGTCCCAGTAGTCCGTTCGCCGAGCGATCAGATCGCCACGAACGACGAAACGCATCACCCCGCGAACGGCCACATCGTGGCCGTTGACGTGAGTGTGCAGCGTGTAGGCGGCGGCGACGCGGTCGCCGTCGGCGATGACGTCCTCGACTTCATACCGCAGCCCGGGCATCGATGCGAGGAAGTTCGGCACGCGGCTCGCGTACTCGGCCTTTCCTTCGCAACCTGAACCCAGGGCTGCAGTGTGCTCGTTGACGAAATCATCGGTGACATGTGCGGTCACCAGTTCGGGGTTGCCGCTCGCGAATGAGTCGAGGTACGAGCGGCAGATGTCGGCGGCGCTCAGCCCCAGACCTCTTGGGCCTTCTCGTAGACACCCTGGTCGTACGAGAACTCGATCATGTTGCCGTCAGGGTCGGTGCAAGCGCAGATGTAGCCGATGGGGTCGGGCATCCACTGCGGTTCCCAGACCAGGCAGCCTTGCGCTCTGCCGAGTTCGGCGACGGCATCGACCTCTTCCTTCGTCGGCATCTCGATACCGATGTGGGCGAAGGGAGCCATGATCGGCATCGGGCCCTTGTTCTGGTCGCGGAAGAAGCTGACGAGCACCAGGATGAACGGCTTGTCGCCGTTGTCGGGGTGCCCGAGCCAGGCGCCGTAACCGTCGGCGTCCTCGCGGCGGTCGAGCAGACGCAGCGGGGTGAACGCTTCGTACCAGGCGATGGTCTTGTCGATATCGGACGCCGGCAGGGCGATGTGCGTCCAGCGCACCGATGCTGGGCGCACGCGCTCGGGTCGTGAGTCACTCATGGGTATAACCCTCCTTGATTTCCGGGTTGTCTCCACCCTTGGTCCACATGATGATGTGGTTACCCCACGGGTCTTCGAAGGCACCACTGAAGCCGTTGAACTCTTTCCAGTAGTGGTGGCGCCACAGGATCGTGGCCCCGTGCTGTTCGGCGCGGGCGAGGATGTCGTCCTCGTTGTCGTGGTCGCCGACGAGCACCCACAGGCGCATGGCTCGTCCGCCGGGGGACATGTGGCGGGGATCGACACCGGCCGGGTCGGGGTGCGGGCGCACGTTGCCAGCGTCACTGAACCCGAGGTGCAGGTTGCCGACGGGGGAGTCGGTGCCGTCATCGAGCGGGAAGAAGCCGCCGGGGACCCCGCGGTGGAAGACGCCGGTGGGACGGCCTTCGACCATCCAGCCCATGACTTCTTGGTAGAAGTTGGCGCACGCCTCCACGTCATCCGACGGAAGGTCGACGAAGATCAATGTGTTCTGACTCATGTTGCAACCTTAGCAAACTTGGACTGATGGTCTGACCATTGGACCGAATGGGTTACAGTTCCGCCATGCGGTCGGCGTGTACTGCGAACTCAGCCTCGCGCACGCAACAGGTGGTCGCGCCGGTCGAGCGCCTCGGCGCGCACACTGTTCACATCCACGCTGATGCACTGACCATCGCGAACCACGTGCCGGCCTGCCACGATGACGTCTCGTACCGACCGTCCGTCGGACGCCCACACCAACTGGCGGACCGCGTCAGTGCTGCGGGGCAGGAACTGAGGGCCACTCGTGTCGTGCACCACCAGGTCGGCTTGTTTGCCGATCTCCAGCGAGCCGATGAGGTTGCCCTTGCCGATGGCTTCTGCGCCGCGACGGGTCGCGAGGGCAAGGCCGTCGTGAGCCGTCATCGAGAACGCATCCATGCTCATGTCGCGGGCAAGGCCGACGAACAGCGAGGCGGCGCGCAGAATGTCGACGGCGTCTCCGGCGTTCTCGGCGTCGCAGCCGAGTGCCAGGCGCGCTTCGCGGTGGAACAACGTCGGATGGCAGCCGGCAGTGAAACCCTGTGCCAGCCGCAGGTAGGCCCACGGGCAACTGGCGACGGCGGTGTTTGTTTCCAGCACGCACTCGACTTCCTGCTCGTCGAGGTGTACGGCGTGCGCCAGCAGCACGTGTGGACCGAGCGCTCCCAGATCGTGGAAGTGCACGACTGGCCGCCGGCCTGTTCGCTCCAGGTACAGCCCGGCATCTCCACGGTGCGGCGAGATGTGGAACGTGAGGCCGGTCTGTCGGTTTCGTGCCAACTCACTGGCACCGACCAGCAAGTCGTCGCTCATCAGATCGTGACCCACGAGGGTCACCCAGGCCTCGACCAAACCTCCTGTGGGGTGACGGTCGAGCATCTCCGCTTGCAGCGCGAGCACCTCGTCGGTGGGAGCGCCGAACGGCACGCCCTCGACGTCCCAGCCCCACCGGCCGACGGTGCCGCGGATACCCGCATGCAGCATGCCCATGGCGACGCGATCAGGGTTGGCGACCGTGCCGGCTTCAACGGTGCACGTGATGCCGTTGGTGAGGGCCTCCACCGCAGCCAGTGTCGCCGACAACTCATCGTCGTCCGGGGTGTGCGCGCTGTGCACCGGGACAGCCCAACCGAAGATCGCTTCCTGCGAGTCGATCGCATCGGGGATACACGAGTGGACCAACCGGTCGCCGGTCATGTGTTGGTGCGCGTTGATGTAGCCGGGTGTCACGATGGCATCGGCGTTGCCGATCACGGTTGCGTCCGGGTGCAGCGCCCGCAGATCAGCCCACGTCCCGACTCCGGTGATCAGCGAACCTTCCACACGAACCGCTCCGTCGCTCACCACGGTGTCGTGCGAATCCATCGTCACCACATCGCTCCCGCGAACCAGAATCACTCCAACGTCGTCCATTGCGCAAAGGTTGCCACATGACCAACTCCACCACCCTCCCGACCTCGCCAGTCACTGCGGTGCTGTGCGGAAACCCAGCATTTCGTGATGCGTGGTATCCGGTGGCCCGCTCGATCGAGTTAAGCCTCGATCGCCCCCACGCAGCCATGCTGCTCGGCACGAAGATCGTCCTCTATCGGGTCGACGGCGTAGCGACCGCTGCTCCAGACCGGTGCCCGCACCGCGAGGCGCCGCTCTCGAAAGGGTCCATGGAGGACGGTTGTCTGGTGTGCCCATACCACGGGTGGAAGTTCGGGAGCGGCGGACGCTGTGTCAACGTGCCGTCGTCGGGCGACCACGTGCCGCCGCCGCCACGTGCGCACCTCTCCACGCTGCTCTGTGAGGAGCGGTACGGCTTGGTGTGGGTGTCGCTCGGCACTCCGCGCCAGGGGATTCCGGTGATCCCGCACGATGCTGATCCTTCGTTCCGGCGCATCACCAATCCGACTGAACTGTGGCATACGTCGGCGACCCGTATGGTCGACAACTTTCTCGATATCACTCACTTCCCGTTCGTGCACACCGGCACGTTCGGCAAGGGGCAGGACACGAGAGCGCCGAGCGTGGAGCTGCAGCCGCTGGACAACGACTGGTTCGGTTACGCCTACGACGTGAAGGCCAACAACGACACCGCCGGTGGCTCACAGGCCAGTGGTGAGACAGCGGCCGTGGTGGAACGCTCGATGACGTCTGGCTTCCAGCTGCCGTTGGCGTGCCGCAGCACGATCCGCTACCAGAGCGGGCTCGAGCACATTCTGTTGTTGCTGTCCACACCGATCGACGATGTGACGTCCTACTTCTCGTTCGTGATCTGGCGCAACGACGACTTCTCGGTGTCGGCTGAGGAGATCGTGCGCTTCGATCACGCGATCGGCGCCGAGGACAAGCAGATGCTGGAACTGTTCGACGGGGTGTTGCCGCTCGACCAGACCACGTTGGTGAGCGTGCAAGCTGACAAGTGCAATGTGGAATGGCGTCGTCGTCTTGTCGAGGCGATGCGCGGCTGACCAGTACCCACCGCCGCTCGCCGCGACCG
>CAIXHI010000418.1 GCA_903919215.1 uncultured Acidimicrobiaceae bacterium | reverse complement strand
CGGGCTGATCAGCGGTCGGAAGCATCGGGCACCCTAACCGTCAACTGTCCTACATGGTGGTGAGTCGGCCTGTAAGCGGGAGAATGCAACAGGGGGTCGCCTGACCTGCGACGATGTTACGATCATGCGCCTGACCAGGGCTTTAACGTCTCACCACTTCGCAACACTTCACGCTGTTTCTCGGTGAAATGTGCACGGAATGTGCACGGAATGTGCACGGCAGCGAGCACTAACCGTCAACTGTCCTACTCGGTTCAGCCCGCGTCACTTCGGTGGCGCGGGCCGTTGCCGTTTTCGGGTCAGCCTGGCTTGAGGACGCCGCCGACCAGTACCCAGCCGATCGGTAACGCCGTCGGTACGCCGATGATGCCGCTCGAGATCACGCCGGTGAGGGTGGCGTCCTTGAAGTCGGCACCGGTGATGTCGGCACCGGTGAACTTGGCACCGGTGAGGTTGGCGCTGATGAACTTGGTGGTCATGAGGCAGGCGCCGGTGAAGTTGGCGCCGGTGAGGGTGGCGTTGGTGAGGTTGACGCCAGCGAAGTTGACATTGAGGAAACTGCGGCCGGTGAGGTCGAAGCCGCTGAGGTCGAGGTCGAGGCCTGTGAGATGAGGGCCGTTGATGACGCACGGCTCCGCCCAGCCGCCGATGGTGAGGATCGGGGCGGTGGTGGCGACGAGTGGGGCGGTGGTGGCGACGAGTAGGGCGGTGGTGCTGGCCGCACAAACTAGGGCGGACTGCGCACGGAGCGCACAGCCGTCGATACCGCTGATCGGGGCGATGGTGCTGACCGGGGCGATGGTGTTCTCGAGTGGCTGGAGCGCGCCGGAGCGACTGCCTCCCGAGACCGTGATCGCGACTACGGTGCCGCCGATGGCGAGCACGGCGGCGACCGCGACGGCGATCAGGTTGCGACGGCGGGGACTGGTTTCGGGCACGTCGGCGTTCGGGAGCATCGGGCACCCTAACCGTGGACGCGCAAGAGCCGCCTGCGTTGCCGTTTAACGGGCGCTGCAGGCGGCTCCTGGCGTCGGTGACGGTCGTCGGGCTGCGGGTCGAAAGGACGCCGAAGCACCCGCTGCCGGACTGGGCCACCTGTCGCCGACGATCACGGACACACCTTGCGATCGTCGGCGCGTTCGGGTCTAGACGTTCTGCAGCATCGTCACCACGGCGGCGGTGTCGACCAGGTCGCCGTCGACGCTGTGCTTGCCACGAACGGCAACCTCGTCGGTCGCGAAATACACGCTGCGATCCACTTCGATGACGGGGTTGCCCACCTCACGGATGTAGTAGGCGCTGAAGTCAGCGAAGCCGATGATCCGAGCGTTGCTGCCTTGTGCGGCGACGTTGGTATCCGTGAACACGGGATACCCGAGCAAGGTATCGGGCTGGCCGAGCACGGTCGAGGGCTGCCACAACGGCTGGCCCACGGTGCCGCCTGCGCCATCACGCAGCTTGCGGATCGTGCCAGCGGTCGAGTCCTTCATGACCCAGCCGGCCGAGGTGCCGCGGTAGGCGTCGGTCAGCCCGTAGACCAACGACACGAGCGAGTCGTACGTCGGGCCGATCAGCGAGCCGCCGGTCGTCACGGAGCCGCCACCTGCCGCAGCTGCGATCATCAAACCGCGGGGCTTGCCGCTGCCGGTGCCGGTGACGAGGTCGGTGCCGATCAGTCGACCCAACGAGCGGCCGATGTCACGGCCGAGGAACCCCGCGATATCGAACGCGGCATCGTCGATCGTCTCCGCGCTGACCTTGACCAGCTGACCGTATTTGAAGGCGTCGAGTGCCAGGCGGGCGAAGGTCGGGTCGGTGCCAGCGAGTGCGGTGCCCTGACCGGACACCTGAGTGCCGATCGCGTGAGCCGACAAGTACGGCAGTTGCATCGGCTCGCCGCTGGTGGTCACTAGACGCGAGGTCGGTGCACGGAACATCGCCGAGGAGGCTTCCATGTACTCGTACAGCGTGCGGGCCAGCGTGGTCGGCACCAGTGAGGCCGACGAGCCGGTATCCCATGCGAGGGCACGGATCTCGTCCGGCCCTGCACCTTGACGGAGCAGCTCGCGCTCGCGGCGTGCGCCGGACAGGTTGATTTCCATCGCGCCGAACTGCGACTGGCCGCGCAGGAAGCGGCGCAGCTCCTCGGTCGAGTCGGCAGCGCTGGCGGCAGTGCGGGCGTCGCGGAACGGGCGCATCGCGGCTTCGCGGAGAATGTCAGCCTCAGCGATGCGGGTGGCACGGGCTTCGCAGTCGCGGATCTCGGCGAACATTATGTAACCAGTCGATCCAAACAAGAATCGGCGTCTCTTTCATGACAGCACCTCCTGTTATGGAGGGGGTCACAGGATTACATGGTGGTGAGTCGGCCTGTAAGCGGGATCCTGTCACGCCTTGCGGCGGTGGTGACCATCC
Organism: uncultured Acidimicrobiaceae bacterium; assembly: GCA_903919215.1. Lineage (GTDB taxonomy): Bacteria > Actinomycetota > Acidimicrobiia > Acidimicrobiales > Ilumatobacteraceae > UBA668. The sequence goes on along the minus strand of CAIXHI010000418.1, from coordinate 419 downwards.
ATCTATGCGGTCTACCCGAGAGCTGCCGACCCGAAGGCCGAACGGACGGGCCGCCCATACTCTCTGCTTGACCTTGCTCCGAATGGGGTTTGCCGAGCCGTGAAGGTCGCCCCGCACGCTGGTGCGCTCTTACCGCACCGTTGCACCCTTACCTGTGACCGGCAAGCCGGCCCATCGGCGGTTTCTCTCTGTTGCACTGTCCGTCAGGTCGCCCCAACCTGGCTCACGCCAGCACTCTGCCCTGTGGAGTCCCGACTTTCCTCGACGTGGTCAAGCCACGCCGCGGCCACCCGGCCGACTCACCGTCGGCAAGTGTACGTGCGGATTCGCGATGCAGGATCTGCCATGTGGATGCGGCAGGGCCGAACGATCAGCCCTTGGCGCAGGCGTTGTACGGGTAGGCGAACGAGTTGAGGCTG
>CAIXHI010000417.1 GCA_903919215.1 uncultured Acidimicrobiaceae bacterium | reverse complement strand
TGCCCCGCCATGACGCGAACGAGCGGCTCCATGGGAACGAAGGCTACTGGAGAGGCTCGATGGAGGACAGCGGCGCATAGTCCGCGAAGTACATGTAGATGACGATCCCGTAGAACTCACTGAGCCGTGGCATGCCGGAACGGTGCCAGAGGGGTGTCGCACTGAGGAGCACGTGCTTCCGCCAACCGGAACGGGGAGAGCCTGGGTTGGAGTTGACCACACAGCCACTGGTCGCTTGCCGGAGGAGCGGCGCTCCTGGCCGCACAACTCACCACGCGACCAACTGACGATCTGGACTTCTTCGGAACACGCGACGGGCAACCCGAACGGGCCGGCCTGCAGCGTGGTCGCTACAGATCGCCCCAGGTCTTGTGGTAGATGCCGGCCCACGACGGGTTGAGGCGGATTGAACCGCTGCATCGGAAGTCCGACGAGGTGCTGGTCCACAAGCAGTCGAGCGATCCGGACACCCGGTCGGCATTGAATCCGCCGCCGAACGAGAAGGCGGCGGAACTCTCGGACCCCACGACCAGCGAGAAGTTCGCGTAGATGTCGATGCTGATGTGGCGCCCGAACGTCTTGCCGGCAAGCGACCAACTGCCGGTCTTTTCGTAGCCGAAGGAGGCGCCACCGGCCAGCGAGGTCTGGCTCGAGGTCTTCGAGTAGTTGAGCCTGAACTCGGTGGTCAGGACTGCACCGCCGCTACTCGTGTGCTCCATGTTGATCGCGAGGGTGAGGCTCTGCAGGCCGTTGCACGTCAGCCGGAAGCTGGCGTCCTTGATGGTGTAGGTCTTCGACTTCACCTTCATCGAGCCGCTCGCCGATGCCGAGAAGTCGGCACAGCCGCCGCTGGAGGGTAGCGAGATGCTCGTCGTGAAGTTGAACGCCGGTATCTCCATGGTGTCCGCCCGGCCCATCGACCAGTTGGTGACCGATGCGCTCAACGACTGCGACATGCCACTGGAGTTGGCGACGAAGCTGGACGAGACGTCGGCGTCGCCGAGGGCCGACTGCATCTGCCCGGTGAAGGTGATCTCGCTGCCGGCGTCGTCGATCTTCACGAACAGGGTGATGCTCGGGTAGGAGATGCCGCCGAGCTGGAAGTTGGTCAGTGCGGCGGAGAACTCGAAGCCTTCGATGGAGACTTGCGTCGCGACGTTGAGGGTCGTGTTGCCGAATGTTGTCGTGAACGCAAACCCGGCGAAACCCGGCGGCAGGCTGAACGTGGAGCCGCCCGCCTGGATGCTGCACCCGCTCGGCGCGAAGCCGACCTTGAACACGCTGGTGCGCATCACGCCACCGTCGATCGCGAGCGTGGAGCCGCCCGCCGAACCGTCGAAGCCATAGGCGAAGCACGGGTTCGTGTAGCTCGCGCTCACCGCCAGGGTGCTGATCATCCAGTCGCTCGCGTCGCACGCGCCGTTGCACTGCAGCACGCGCGCCATGTCGGCACCCGCCGGGTTGAGGTAGGTGGTGCTCGTGAAGCTGACGACAGGGGAGCCACCTGCCCAGCCGATGGACGCCGACAAGCCGAACAGGTTCATGCCCTTGATGCCGAACTGGTCCGGCCAGATGAACGTCGCGAGGTCGGGTCGCGTCAGGCGCGAGGAGGAGCT
>CAIXHI010000416.1 GCA_903919215.1 uncultured Acidimicrobiaceae bacterium | reverse complement strand
GTCGTCGACGAGCACGATCTGGCTGCGGTTCGCTCGGTGGCTGAAGCGGCGACGCAGTCGATGGGTGTGCGCCTCGACGGCGCTGCGCTTCCCACCCTGTTGGCGGACGCCGACGATTCGCCGCACTGGCAGGTCGTGGCCGAGCGATGCCTCTCCTGCGGCAACTGCACGATGGTCTGCCCCACATGCTTCTGCTCGACGTTCTCCGACCACACCGGGTTGACCGCCGACGGTTCAGCGGTCGTCGAGACGGTACGCGAGCAGTCGTGGGCCTCGTGTTTCCAGCTCGACCATTCGGCACTCGGCGGCCGCGCGGTGCGGGCGACTACGGCGGATCGCTATCGGCAGTGGCTCACCCACAAGTTGGCGACCTGGCAGGAACAGTTCGGCACCACCGGATGTGTCGGGTGCGGTCGCTGCACCGTGTGGTGCCCCGCCGGGATCGACATCGTCCAGGAGGCCGCGGCGCTCGTCGCCGAGCGCTCACGGCTGACACCAGAAGGAGACTTCCGCAGATGAACGAGATCCGTCAGACACTCGCCGCGCACCCCTTTTTCGCCGGCCTCAGCGACCGGCGTATCGACACACTCGCCGCATTCGCCTTCGTGCGCGAACTACCGGCCGGTGAATGGCTGGCACACACGGGCGCCGACGCCGACACCTTCTACGCGCTCGTACATGGCCGTGCGGGTATCGAGATCCATGCTGCTGATCGTCATCCGCTGGTGGTGGCGACCGTGCACTCCGGCGATGTGATCGGTTGGTCGTGGTTCGTCGAGCCACATCGGTGGCACTTCGATGTCGTCGCGCTGGACGATCTGCGCTTGCTGGCGATCGATGCGCCCCGTCTACGTGCGGAATGCGCAGTCGATCACGAACTCGGGTTCCACGTCGCCGCGCAACTCACTCGCGTACTGGCCTCGCGGCTGGAAGCCGCTCGTCACCAACTGGTGGATGTGTATGGACTCGCTCGCTGACCTGCACACAACGCCCGTTGTCGAGCCGATGGAGCCGACGCCGTACCGCGTGACGAACAGTCGCCGCGAGACGGCCGACGTGACAACGCTGACGTTGGTGCCGGTCGCAGCTGGCCTTGCATCGATGCTGCCCGGGCAGTACCTGATGGTGTGGGCATTCGGCGTTGGTGAGATTCCCATCTCGGTGAGCCGCACACTGCCGACCGGCGAGGTGCTGCTGACCGTTCGTGCCGTCGGCGCGACGAGTACGGCAGTCGTCGGCACAACGGTGGGCGATGTGCTCGGGCTGCGCGGACCATTCGGTACCGCCTGGCCCATGGCAGCCGCCGCCGGACGCGACTTGGTGGTCGTGGCCGGAGGGCTGGGGCTCGCGCCGCTGCGGATGGCGATCGACGCACAGGTCGCCCAGGATCCGACGCGGTTGTCCGTGGTCGTTGGTGCCCGCGAGCAGGCACAGCTGCTGTACGCCGACGACCTGCAGCGGTGGACCGCTGCAGGCGCTCGTGTGCATCTCACCGTCGATGCCGCCGATCGTGGCTGGCACGGCGCGGTGGGCACCACCACCGCCGTGCTCGAGCGGTTGGCTGAGCGCCACGAGATGGCGTTCGTGTGCGGCCCAGAGTTGATGATGACGTCCGGCGCTCGCGCTGTCGTCGGCTGCGGTGTGCAGCCAGCGGATATCTGGGTGTCGCTGGAACGGAACATGCACTGCGGTATCGGCCACTGTGGCCGCTGTCAACTGGGTTCGCAGTTGCTGTGTCGCGATGGCGCCGTCGTGCGCTGGGATCACGTCGAACGACTGTTGGAGGTGAGGGGCCGATGACCCGACCTACCGTTGCCGTCTGGAAGTTCGCCTCCTGCGACGGCTGTCAACTGACGATCATCGACTGCGAGGACGAGTTGTTGGCGATCGCGGCGGCACTCGATCTGCGGATGTTCCTGGAGGCTGGGCCGAGCGAGTTGCTCGATCATTACGACCTCTCGTTGGTCGAGGGTTCGATCACGACCGAACACGATGCCGAGAGGATCCGCGATGTGCGTGAGCGCTCGGGTCTATTGATCACCATCGGTGCCTGTGCGACGGCCGGAGGTGTGCAAGCACTGCGCAACACCGCCGATGTCGGTGCGTTCACCGCGGCCGTGTACGCCCGACCCGATTGGATCCACACGCTCGCCACCAGCACACCGATCGCCGATCACGTGAAGGTCGACCTCGAATTGCGCGGCTGTCCGGTGTCCAAGGAGCAGTTGTTGGCAACGATCACCGCGCTGCTGGCCGGACGCCGACCATCGGTCACCTCGCACAGCGTGTGCGTCGAGTGCAAACAGGCCGGCAACGCGTGTGTGCTGGTGGCGCAGGGCGCAGCGTGTCTCGGCCCAGTCACCCATGCGGGTTGTCAGGCCCTGTGCCCGTCGCTGCAGCGTGGATGCTTCGGCTGCTTCGGGCCCTCCGAGGCGGCCAATGTCGACGCATTGCACGCCACATGGCGCGCCGCCGGGCTCGATGATGGTGAACTGGTGCGCACGTTGCTGACGTTCAATGCCGCAGCACCGGTGTTCGCCGACGGCGCGCAGCGAGTGCAACTCCGTGC
>CAIXHI010000415.1 GCA_903919215.1 uncultured Acidimicrobiaceae bacterium | reverse complement strand
GGATGCGGCCGGCCGATGTGTGCGGCTGGGCCAGATAGCCCTCCTGCTCGAGCACTGCCATCTCATTGCGGACAGTGGCAGAACTGACCTTGACACCGGTCGCGTTGGCGACATGGGTGGAGCCCACGGGTTGGGCAGTGGTGATGTATTCCTGCACCACCGCTCTCAAGATTGCTGTTTTGCGTTCGTCGAGCATCACGGTCCTCGGGCACACAGCGGGACTGCTGCTGGGCGACTGCTTTAGCAGTCCAGGCTACCGACTGCCAGACCCCACGGAGCGATACCTGGCCATGGCCTCGTCCCGTTCGGCCGCATGGTCGACCATCGGATCGGGATACGACGCCGGACGCAGCAGCCCCGGGTCGTGAACCGTCGAGCCACTCAAGTGCGCCAGTTCGGGTACCCACCGCCGCACGTACCCACCGTCGGAGTCGAAACGCAACGCCTGCGTGGTGGGATTGAAGATACGGAAGTACGGAGACGCATCGGTGCCAGTGCCGGCCACCCACTGCCAGCCATGGCTGTTGGATGCCAGATCGCCGTCGATCAGGTGCCGCAGGAAGTGACGGGCGCCCCACTGCCACGGTAGGTGCAGATCCTTGACCAAGAAACTGCCGACGAGCATCCGCACCCGGTTGTGCATCCACCCCGTTGCTGCCAACTGACGCATCCCGGCGTCGATGATCGGGTATCCGGTGGTGCCCACGGCCCAGCGTTCGAACCGCGCCCGTGCCGCAGCATCGTCGTCGACGGGCATTGCGTCCATCTTCCGGTTGAGGTTCCGCCATGCCGACTCGGGCCGGCGGTACAGCACATCGGCGTAGAACTCACGCCAACCCAATTCGTTGCCGAAGGTGTCGTGGCCTGGCGACGGTTCCAGATCGGCCAGCAGTTGGCGCGGGTGCACCAGACCCCAGCGCACGGCCGCCGACAAGCGACTGGTGCCATCGACGGCAGGCAGATCGCGTCGATCGCGGTAGTCCTGAACGTGTGGCAGGAACTCCTGCCACTGTTCGTGGGCTGCATCTTCGCTCGCACCGGAGAGCGAGATCGTGGTGTTCACCACGGGCGGCGGTCCGTCGCACGGCAGATGCGTTGCGCCCCACCAACGAACGTCCGACTCCGCTCTCGGCGCGTCCCACCCACGTGCGCGCCACACCTTGCAGAACGGCGTGAACACGGCGTACGGCGTACCGTCACCCTTCTTCACCGTTCCGGGAGCTACCGCGTAGTTGCTGTCGATCGCCACCAGTGGCACCCCGATTGTCGACAGCGCTGCAGCAACGGCAGCGTCGCGTGACTGCCCGTAGCAACCGTGGTCGGCGGTGACGTACACCGCTGCGGCCCCAACTTCAGCCGCCAAGGAAGCCAGCACCGTGCTCGGGTTGCCGTGGCGGTAGACGAGTTCGCCGCCCATGGCCTCATCGAGCGACTGGAGCGCCGCCGCCATGAACGCCTTGCGCGGCGCACCACTGACGGCGAACGCCGGGTCGACCACGAACAGCGGCACCACCCGCGCACCGTCCGCTGCTGCCGCCTCGAGTGCCCGATGATCCGCCAGGCGAAGGTCGCGCCGGAACCACATCACCACCGTGCGGCTCATGTGGTTGCACCCGGTCCGAGACCGGCGAGTTCGGCAGCGAGCACCTCGCCGCGTTGGGCGCGTCGTCTCAGTGTGTAGCCCGCCACCACGGCGATGAGGGTGAAGATCGCGCCGTACCCGAGGCTCCACTCTGCACTCACGTGATCCGCCACCCAACCGGTGATCGGAGCCCCGATCGGCGTACTGCCGAGGAATGCCACCGCACCGAGCGCGAGGATTCGCCCGCGCATATCGGGGGGCGACTCCTGTTGGGTGATCGCGTTCTGTCCAGCGATGAAGGCGGCGCCGCCCAACCCCACCGGAATTCCCAGCAGCACGGCAATCCATCCGGATGGGGCCCATGCCAGGCACAGGCCGGAGACACCGAGCAGTAGTCCGTTCCCGAAGAACCAGCGGGTCGTGACTCGGACGCGAGCCGCAGTCAGCAACGAACCGATCATGCTGCCCAGGCCGGTTGATGCGAGCAGGATGCCGAACATGGTTTCGCTGCCGAAGCGCCGGTCGGCCAGCTTCAGCAGCGACACGTTGTAGTTGAACGCGAACGTTCCCACCACGGTGAACACCACGAACACCACTCGCATTCGTGGATCGCGGAACACGAACCGCCATGCGTCACGAACGGGAGTGCCGCCGCGTCTGGCGTGCGGCGACAAGTGCAGTTGCGTGCGATCGATGGCCATCAGTGGCCACAGGATGGCCGTGAACGACACCCCGTTGGCGATGAACAACCAGCCCACGCCGAGCGGACCCTTGAGCGCCGCCGCGATCGCCGGGCCGATGATGCGCGAGCCGGTCATCACTGCGGTGTTCAACGAGACAGCGTTCGGGATCTCGTGCGGCTCGACGAGTTCGGTGACGAAGCCACGACGGGCCGGATTGTCGAACGCGTTGATGAAACCGAGGGCCAGGCTGAGGCCGTAGAGCACCGGCAGATTGACCTTGTCGATCAGGTAGAGCAATCCAAGTGCGAATGCCTGCAGCGCCTGCAGCGACTGGGTGAGCAGCGTCATCCGGCGCTTGTCTCGCCGATCGGCGACCACACCGGCGTACACACCGAACACCAGCATCGGCAAGAACTGGCAGAACATCGTCACACCGACATCGGTGGCGTTCCCGGTGAGTTGGTACACCAGCAGCGCCATGGCAGTCATCTGCACCCAGGTGCCGACCGTACTGACGAGGAGGCCGACGAAGAACAGCCGGGCATTGTGATGGCGCAACGACTGGAACATCTGGGACTGAGCCATCGGCGACCTTTCTATCTGCTGTCAGCGACGATGGAAGGGTTCGGGGCGGACGACCGGGCAGGATGGACGGGTGCTGTCCCAGATTGGAACTCCCGACGAGGTGGTCGCGGCCTGCCGACATGCCGGCGTCGGGCCGGGGACGCATCTTGCGGTGGTGGCCATCCCCAGCGGGCTGGTGGCCTTGGCGGTGGGCGACCTGCGACTCGCGCTCGCTCACAATGGTCCCGAGTGCGTCGCCGCTGTCGACGATGCGCTACGACCACGCTGGGTCTGCTGGTCGGGGGCCACCGCGGCAGCGTTGATCGCGCATCGTGTGCGCCTGTCCAGAGCATGGGATCTCGCCGCCGTCCATCGCATCCTGTACGGCGGTTGGCGCGCCGACCCGACGCGCATCTGGTGCCAGTTGCACGATCTCGACCGCCACCGCGCGCCGGTTGCGGGGCAACTCGACCTGCTCGGAACAGGCGGTGCCGATGGCGACCCCGACCAGGCAGTCCGACCCGACGGCTACTTGCGACCGGACTGGATCGAGGGAGGGTGGCGTCACTCCCCCGCCCACGCCGCAGAGTGGGCCGCGACGGCACTCGTGGCCCAGTCGCTCCAGGCGAGCATGTTGGCCGGGTTCCGCCGTGACGGCGCGGTACTCGGCGATCCGGAGGCGTTGGCACGTTCGGAGTCCACCGCTGAACTGTTGTGCGCCGAACTGGCCGCCGACGGACTGCCGATTGACATTGCTGTCGCGGAAGGGATCATCGGGGCGCTGATCGGCCCACGCCCAGCGGATGAGGCCGAGGCCGCAGCCGGACGAGCGCGACGAGACGCTGAAGTGCTGCGCCACCTCGCCGTGCCGACGGGCGTCGACCTGCGGAATCCGGCGGATGTCAAGGCGATGCTGCGCCGAGTCGGCATCGACGTTCCCGACACCAGAGCCTGGCGCCTGGAAGCGATGCGCGCACAGCACCCGGTCGTCGACGCGTTACTGCTCTGGCGCAAGGCCGAGCGTGTGGCAACCACCTTCGGGTACGGATGGCTCGACACCAACGTCGGGGCAGACGGTCGACTGCGCGGCGAGTGGTCGGGCAGCGACGGCGCTGCCGGACGGATGACCGCCCAGGCAGGGCTGCACAACCTCCCCGCCGAGATGCGCCCAGCGGTGCATGCCGAGACTGGCCATGTGTTCGTACGCGCCGACCTCGGCCAGATCGAACCACGGGTGCTTGCCGCAGTCTCACGCGACTCAGCGCTGTGTGCCGCCGCCCATGAGGACGATCTCTACGCGCCGGTCGCCAAGCGGCTCGGTGTCGACCGGCCGACGGCGAAGATCGCTGTACTGGCGGCGATGTACGGACAGACGAGCGGTACCGCCGGTCAGGCGCTGCGCGGTATGGAGTCCGCGTATCCGGTGGCGATGAAGTTTCTCAGCGACGCAGCGACCGCTGGTGCTGAGGGCCGCGATCTGCGCACATTCGGCGGACGACGTATTCGGATGTGGGACATCGAGTCGGCTGGCGACTATCGGGCAGCGGCGGCAGCACGCGGCCGCTTCGCGCGTAACGCCCTCGTACAGGGTGCAGCCGCAGAGCTGTTCAAGGTATGGGCCGTCACCGTGCGCGCCCGCGGGGCCGACCTCGGAGCGCGCATCGTGTTGTGCCTGCATGACGAACTGCTGGTGCACTGCCCCGAGCACAACGGCGTCGCCGTCGCTCAGCTGCTCGTCGACTGTCTGCACGAGGCATCAGCCAGATGGCAGCAGGGTGCTGGAGTCCGCTTCGTCGCCGATGTGTCCGTCGTGCACGCTTGGTCCGACGCGAAGACCTGACCCACGCTGATCAGTCGTCGAGCTTGAGGGCAGAGATGAACACGTCGCCGGGGATTTCCACGCGCCCGATCGACTTCATCTTCTTCTTGCCCTCTTTTTGCTTCTCGAGCAGCTTGCGCTTACG
>CAIXHI010000414.1 GCA_903919215.1 uncultured Acidimicrobiaceae bacterium | reverse complement strand
GGACGCGATTGTCGGCCTCGCCGAACTGCTCATCGCCCGCGGCGAGACCGAGCAGGCGTTGCAATACCTCGCTCGCATCCCCGAGACCGACCGCACCCGCGTCACGGCGGCCAAGGCCCGTGTGCATCTCACACCCGACGACGACTACGACGCGGCGCTCACTGCGCTGCTCGATTCGGTGAAGACCGACGACGAAGCCCGCCAGCAGTTCGTCGACATCCTGGAACTGATGGGCCCGGACGATCCGCGCACAGCGGTCTACCGCAAGCAGCTCACCGCCCGCCTCTACTGAGCGGCGTCGTCGGCGTAGGCCTCGAGCGGCTCACAGCTACACACGAGGTGGCGATCGCCATAGGCGGCGTCGATGCGCGAGACGGGTGGGAAGTACTTGCTCGCCCGCACGTTGTGGAGCGGGTAGGCCCCGACCTCTCGTGAGTACGGACGCGTCCAGGGCCCCAAGAGGTCGTCGGCAGTGTGCGGCGCCATGCGCAACGGGCTCTGTTCGAGCGGCCAGTCACCGGCGATGACCTGCTGGATCTCTGCATGGATCGCCAACATCGCATCGCAGAAGCGATCGAGTTCGTGTAGCGTCTCGCTTTCGGTGGGCTCGACCATCAACGTGCCCGAGACCGGGAAGCTCATCGTCGGCGCATGGAACCCGTGGTCCATCAGACGCTTGGCGATGTCGTCGACCGTCACCCCGGACAGCTTGGTGATGGCCCGCACATCGAGAATGCATTCGTGGCCGACATGGCCGTATTCGCCGGTGTAGAGCACGGGAAACGCATCGTTCAGGCGGGCGGCGACGTAGTTCGCGGACAAGATGGCCGCCGCTGTGGCATCGCGCAGACCCTGTGCGCCCATCAGCGAGATGTACACCCAACTGATCGGCAGGATGCTGGCCGAGCCGAACGGGGCCGCAGCCACCGGGCCGACTGCTTGGCCGGTGCCCAACGGGTGGCCGGGCAGGAACGGCGCGAGGTGGGCTCGCACCGCCACCGGGCCGACGCCCGGGCCGCCGCCACCGTGCGGGATGCAGAACGTCTTGTGCAGGTTGAGGTGGCTGACATCGGCGCCGAACTTCCCGGGCCGGGCCATGCCAACGAGCGCGTTCAGGTTGGCCCCGTCGACGTAGACCTGACCGCCGTGCTCGTGCACGATCTCGCAGATCTCGGTGATCGCTTGTTCGAACACACCGTGAGTGGACGGATAGGTCACCATCGCAGCCGCGAGGTTCGGACCGGCAGCCTCGGCGCGGGCGCGCAGGTCGACGAGATCGACGTTGCCGTGCTCGTCGCACGCCACGACCACGACCTTCAACCCGGCCATGACCGCACTGGCGGCATTTGTGCCATGCGCGCTGGAAGGGATCAGGCACACGGTGCGGTCGATGTCGCCGCGACTGCGGTGATAGGCACGGATGGCGAGCAGGCCGGCGAACTCGCCCTGACTGCCGGCATTCGGCTGCAGACTCACCGCGTCGTAACCGGTGATCGCCACCAGCATTGCCTCGAGGCGCGAGATCAGCTCGCGGTAGCCCTCGGTCTCGTCGTCGGGAGCAAACGGGTGCGGTTCGCTGAACTCGGGCCAGGTGACGGGCATCATCTCGGCGGCGGCGTTCAACTTCATCGTGCACGACCCGAGCGGGATCATCGTGCGGTCGAGTGCCAGATCCTTGTCGGCCAACCGACGCAGGTAGCGCAGCATCTCGTGTTCGGAGTGATAGCGGTGGAACACCGCCTGCGGGAGAATCTGGTCGGTGCGTCGGTCGGGCAGCCCGTCGTCAGCACGATCGGCGATCGGGGTGGTGACACCGAACAGCGCAAGGAGCTGCTGCACGATGGATGGCGTCGTCGTCTCGTCGAAGCTGAACGACACTCGTGTGGCCGACAGGTGGCGCAGATCAAGACCGGCAGCGCGTCCGGCAGCGATGATGGCTTCAGCGTCGCACTCGACGGCAACGGTGTCGAACCAGGTGTCGTGCGCCAAGGCGACGCCCGCGGCGCGCAGGCTCGTGGCAGCGATGGAAGTGAGGCGCTGGATGCGCTCGGCGATGCGCCGCAGACCGTCTGGGCCATGCCAGCACGCGTACATTCCGGCCATGTTGGCCAACAGCACCTGCGCGGTGCAGATGTTGGATGTGGCCTTCTCCCGGCGGATGTGTTGTTCGCGGGTCTGCAATGCAAGTCGTAGCGCTGGGCGACCCTCGGTGTCGGTACTGACACCCACGAGGCGACCGGGCATCGAACGGGTGAG
>CAIXHI010000413.1 GCA_903919215.1 uncultured Acidimicrobiaceae bacterium | reverse complement strand
GGTTCGGCGACCGGTTCGGCGACATAGTCGGTGCGGCGGCCCTTGCTCGCCGAGCGACTGCGCGAGAAGTTGCGCTTGGCGTCGGTGGCCGACCAGGTCTGCGTCATCAGCGCTTCTGCGTCGAGGCGCAGTTCGCGCACCATGCGCATTTCGTCGGGCAGACACTCGGCCAGGTCGGCACCGGCGGTCATCATCGCCGAGGCCGCCGTGTAGTCGCCACGCTCGGCGGCGTCGCGGGCTTCCTTGCGGGTGCGTGCCACCTGCAGGCGCAGCACCTCCTCGGTGACCGCGGCGTCGGCGCCGGTGTCGGTACCGCTGCCGTCGCCGACCGTGACCACCACGGGCACGGTGACGGTGTGCAGTGCGACATCGCCGACGACCGCCGCCCAACGGATGGTGAGCGTGGCCACCTCGACCTGCCCGGTGGTGCTCGACGGACGCAGATGGAACCTGGCCACAACCTTGCGCTTCTCGCCGCCGTACGCGTCGCCGAGCGCAACCTGCAACCCACCCTGCACATCGGTGACCGGGAACTCGTTGAGCACTGCGGTGGCAGCAACCGCCGCCGACGGTGTGATCTCCACCGACACGTTCTGTGCCACCACCGAGGCGAGACCACCGAACTCATCGGCGAACACCTTCGCCGCTTGGTCGGGGCCAGCGCACCAGTACTCGTTGCCCATTCCTCCGTCGGCGAGCGCCGCCAGCAGTTGCTCGTCGTAGTTGTCGGAGAAGCCGATGCACGAGGTGGTGACACCTTGCTGGTAGCCGCTCTTGATCAGTGGCACCAGCACATCGGCCGTGCTGAGGCCGACGTTGGCGTGACCGTCGGTGAGCACGATGATGCGACGCAGCGCCCCCGCCCGAGGTGAACCGGTCAGCATCTCGAGACCCTTCAGCCAGCCACCCGACAGGTTCGTGGAGCCACCCGCGCCAATCGCGAGCACGGTGGCGGCAGCGGGGTCGGCCTGATGTGTGGCGAGGGGCAGCACCAACTGCACCGTGTCGTCGAAGGCGACGACGCCGATGCGGTCATCGCTGCCTGCCAGACGCAACAGTTGCGCGGTGGCGGCGGTGACCGAGGCCAAGGGTGCGCCGGACATCGAGCCGCTGCGGTCGAGGACCACCACGACATCGAGCGGTGCTCGCTCGACGGGCGCGGCCGGCGGGGCAGCGAGCTCGAGCAGGACGTGGACGACTTCGTCGACGAGGACGGTGACAAGGGTGCGGTCGAACTTGACGGTGGGCTGCATGGCGACTCCTGTGTGCGCTGCGGGGGCAGAGATGAAACGCACACAGCACCGTCACGCGTGACGGCCGGACTCACGAGCAATGTCGGCGTTGAGACGAGGCCAGGCCACGCCTCAACGCCGACATTGACGAGCGGACTCAGGCGGTGACGGTGAACTTGATCGCGGTGTGCGGTGTCGCCGTCTTGCGCAGCGTGCGCCACCAATGCCCTGGCGCGATCGCTACCGAGTAGGCCAGCCAGTATTTGCGCTTGATCGCCGAGTCGACTCGGATCGACGCCGCGTCGTCGAGCACTTCGGCGGTGCCGATGTACTCGGTGGCGTCGGGCTTCACGGTGCCACGAAGACCGCACACCTTCACCGCCGCCGCGGGGTTGTTGCGCACTCGCTTGATCTTGAACGATGTGCCTTCGGTGGTGAAGGCGTACCCGCCTTCGAACGGCACCACCCACACGGGTGCTGCGACTGCCGTGCCATCACGTTTGTAGGTGATGAACGAGATGTACTTCGCCGCGTCGAGTTCCGTCGTCATGGCTGTCACCGTAGCGATGTCGGCCGGGCAGTTCCTGCGACACTGTGCACTATGACCGCCGAGTTCTCCGCCGTCGAGGCCGCACGCGAATGCCTCGACATGATCCAGGCCTTCGACATTGCGGGTGCCGCCGGACGGTTCGCCCCCGAGGGTGTGCTGGAGTTGCCGATGCGTCCCGAGCCGTTGCCCCGGCAACTGCGTGGCGCCGACATCGAGAAGTTCATGCGGTTGCTGCCGAAGCTGTTCGCCCGCCTCGACTTTGTCGAGCGGCGCTACCACCAGAGCACCACCTCCACCTCTGCGGTCGTGGAGTACAAGGGCGATGCCGTCACGCACACCGGCAAGCCGTACCTCAACACCTACATCGGAGTGTTCGAGTTCGACGACCAGGGCCGCGTGCTGCTGTGGCGTGAGTACTTCGACCCGCTCGTATTGCAGCAGACGTTCGCCGACTGAGGAAAATGTCAGCTGGCGGCGGAGCGCCACTTCGGTGAATTCACCTGGCGTCCACCTTCGGCTCAGCGGCCGTTCATGGCCGCGTCAGGCGTGGATTTTACGATCCCACTCGTATGGAGACCGCCACAGGACTGTTCGACGCCCTGCGCGTCCGAGCTGATGTCAGCGCGGCTCGCCTGGTGCACCCGTCGGCTGGCGATGCCGCAGCGCTGCACAGTGCCTTGAACGCGATGGTGGAATCCTCCCGCTCAACCCCCGTCGCGGAGGTCGAACTCGACCTTCCCTTCGTGTGGTTCGGGTGATGATCACCATGACCTCGTTCGCCAACGCCAACGGTTCGCACCCCGACGCACACAGTAATTCCCACAATGGGACGCCCGTGAACGGTGAGTCGCTGCGGCCGCTGTTGCCGAACTCACCTGCACTGTTCCGCTTGCCCGAGCCGCAGCCGCAGCAGAACGCGGATGAACCCGCCGACCACGAAGCCTTCGCGATCAGCCGCCTCGAGGCAGAGATCGCCACCGCTCGCCGGCGGATCCTCGTCGCCAATGAGCGTGCCGCTCGCGCCGACGCCCTCACCCACGATGCCGCTTCGGCGTCTGGCGAATCGCTCACCGAGATCGAGCAGCAGTACGCGAACGCGATCCACCAGGTGCGCGAGTCGGCTCGCCTCGAAGCAGAGCAGATCATCACCCAAGCCCGTCGGAACGCGAACGGAACGCACCATGTCTGACACCGTGGTCATGCCGACGACGGTGTCGGGTCGCGCTGGCATTGCGATGCTGACGCTGAAGCTGCGCGCTGCTCAGCAGGATGCCACGAGAGCCGAAGCTGCCGCCGATGCCGCAGAGCGCTCGGCCGAACACGCGCTGGCCACCGCCGAAGCCGACTCCAGCGTCGAGCAGCGCACCCGTGCGCTCGACGCCGAACTCGTTGCCGCCCATCAAGCGGCGGCTGCGCTCGTCGCTGCTGCCCACGGTG
>CAIXHI010000412.1 GCA_903919215.1 uncultured Acidimicrobiaceae bacterium | reverse complement strand
CGGTTCCGCCAGCGCTACGCCGACCTCATCGTCAACGACGAGGCACGCAAGAACTTCCGCGTGCGTCACGCGGTCATCGCCAGCTTCCGCCGCACGCTGCACGACCGCGACTACATCGAGGTCGAGACACCGGTACTGCACGTCGAGGCTGGCGGTGCGCATGCCCGTCCGTTCATCACGCACCACAACACACTCGATATGCAGCTGTACCTACGTATTGCGCTCGAGTTGCACCTCAAGCGCCTCATCGTCGGCGGCATGGAGCGGGTGTTCGAGATCGGGCGCATCTTTCGCAACGAGGGCATCAGCACCCGGCACAACCCCGAGTTCACGATGATGGAGCTGTACCAGGCGTTCGCCGACTACAGCGAAATGATCGAGACCACCGAGCGGCTCATCACCCAGGCGGCCATCGATGCCACCGGCACCTCCGTGGTCACCATCTACGGACCCGATGTGGAACTGGTGCACGACCTCGCCCAGCCATGGCGCCGCGTACGCATGATCGACCTCGTGGCCGAGGCCACCGGCGTCGAGGTGCACCCGTCGCAGCCGGTCGAGGATCTGCGCAAGTTGGCTGCGGAGCACGGCATCTCCGTCTCGCCGCGGTGGGGTTCGGGCAAGATCATCGAAGAGCTGTTCGAACACACCGCAGAGCACACGCTCATCGCCCCCACGTTCGTCACCGGTCACCCTGTGGAGATCAGCCCCCTTGCCCGCGTCGACCGCAATGATCCGTACCTGACGGAGCGCTTCGAGCTGTTCGTCGGCGCCCGCGAACTGGCCAACGGCTACAGCGAGCTGAACGATCCCGTCGAACAGCGCGCCCGCTTCGTCGACGAGCAGGCTGCCAAGGACGCCGGCGACGCCGAGGCGGGCACAGTCGACGAGGACTACCTCCGTGCGCTCGAGTACGGCCTGCCACCCACCGGCGGCCTGGGCATCGGCATGGACCGCGTGGCCATGCTGATCGCCGGCGTGCACTCGATCAAAGAAGTCATCCTGTTCCCGACGCTGCGGCCCGAGCAGTTCTGAGCACTGTGGTGAGCGAGCGCGAGATCACGCTGCCGGTGGCCCTGTGCGACCAGCGCGGCCGCCTCTCCGCCGACGCCCGCGGTTGGTCGCGATCACCCATGTTGCGCGCCAACCTGCGCCATCGGTGGGGGCGCAAGAAGCGCTGGGACTACTGGTGTGTCATCACCGACGAAGTGGTCGTATCGCTGGTGTATGCCGATGTCGATTACGCCGGTCTGGCCAGTGTGTGGGTGATGGAACACGCCACCGGACGCCAGTGGACGGCCGGGATGTTGTCGCCCTTCGCCCGGGGGTTCGCCCTGCCCGACGAGGTGTGCACCGGCACGGTGGCGCTGCGCCACAAGTCGCTCGACCTGCAGATCGAGGAGTTGCCCCGGGCCACTCGTCTCGTCGTCTCCGCACCCGACACCGGAGACGGTGCGATCCAGGTCGACATCACCGTCGACAAGCCGTCCGGCCACGAGTCGCTCAACGTGCTGATCCCGTGGAGCAATCGCACGTTCCAGTTCACGTCGAAGCAGAACACACGCCCGGCCGTCGGCTCGGTGTCCGTGGGTTCGCAGTCGTGGACGGTCGATGTTGCTCACGACGCGTGGGGCGTCCAAGACCTCGGCCGCGGCATCTGGCCCTACCGCAACCGCTGGAATTGGGCAGCGGCATCGGGGCGTTCGACCGACGGCCGCATCGTCGGCCTGCAGTTCGGCGGCAAGTGGACCGCCGGTACGGGCGCGACGGAGAACGCATTGTGCATCGATGGGCGCCTAGCGAAGATCAGCGAGGAACTCGAGTTCACGTACTCGTGGGACGACCCGATGCAGCCGTGGCACGTTCGCACACCCGGATCGAATCAGGTCGACGTCACGCTGACGCCCACGTTCGATCGCTACGACTGCACCGACCTGAAGGTGTTGAAGATGGAGGTCCACCAGTGTTTCGGCAACTGGTCGGGCCGGATCGTCGGCGACGATGGTGTGCCGGTGGAGTTCACCGGCATCCGCGGGTTCGCTGAAGAAGCACGCAACCGTTGGTGAGCACGCTCACCTCACTCGCACATCACTGGCATGAACGGAGACGACAATGACCGCAGCATGGGGCCGAGGACTGGCCACGATCACTGACGACGGTACGGTGCTCGACACTTGGTTCCGCGAGTGCGGCCTGGGCGACGAGCCGATGCCCGAGTTCTTCGAGGTGTACTCCACCGCCGAGCGCAAGGACGAGGTGCGCGGCGTCAGCGTGCGCGCAGTGCGCGTGCACATCGACACCGCCGACAAGCCAGCCGACGCGAGCGACGCCTACCTGCGCCTGCACCTGCTGTCGCACCGCCACGTACGGCCGCGGGGCATCAACCTCGACGGTGTGTTCGGTCTGCTCACCAACGTCGCCTGGACGAACCTCGGGCCGGCGCCGGTGCAGGGCATCGAGGAACTGCGCTGGCGCGTGCGCCGCGACGGTTCCGTGCTCACCGTGCACGGTGTCGACAAGTTCCCGCGCATGACCGACTACGTCATCCCTTCCGGTGTGCGCATCGCCGACGCCGACCGCGTACGCCTGGGGGCGCACCTCGCCAGCGGCACCACCGTGATGCACGAGGGTTTCGTCAACTTCAACGCCGGCACGCTCGGCACATCGATGGTCGAGGGTCGCATCTCGGCGGGGGTCGTCGTCGGCGACGGCAGCGACATCGGTGGCGGCGCCAGCATCATGGGCACGCTGTCGGGTGGCGGCAGCGAGCAGGTCACCATCGGCGAGCGCTGCCTGCTGGGCGCCGAGGCCGGTATCGGCATCAGCCTCGGCGACGAGTGCACCGTCGAAGCCGGACTGTACGTCACCGCCGGCACGCTGGTCGCGGTCCACGGTCCGAACGGCGTGGAAATCGTGAAGGCCAAGCTCCTCAGCGGCAAGGGTGGCCTGCTGTACCGCCGCAACAGCCAGACCGGCGCCGTGGAGGCACTCCCCCGCAGCGCCAAGTGGGAAGGCCTCAACGAGGCCCTCCACGCCAACTAGCCCACGCCAACCAGG